>NZ_JBKJPP010000165.1:0-26494 GCF_046595215.1 Lapillicoccus sp.
ATGCCGCGCCGGCTGCAGGGACGGCACCGGCGATCACCCACACCACGACGCACTCCTGGAACCACGGGGTGGGGGAGACGGTCATGGCCCTGGTGCGCCGGGGCCTGTCGATGACCCTCCTCGAGGAGCACGACAGCGTGCCCTTCTGCGCGTTCCCCGGCATGGTTGCCGACGGGCTCGGTGGGTACCGCCTCTCCGAGCAACCCGAGCGGGTCGCCATGAGCTTCACCCTCGGCGCGGTCAAGCCCGGCGATCGGACCCCGGACCCTCGGTGACCGACGGCTCAACCCTTGGCGGTGATGACTGCCTTGGTGGCCTGCGGCAGGATGGCGAAGAGGTCACCCACGACGCCGAAGTCGACGAGTTCGAAGATGGGCGCCTCCTCGTCCTTGTTGACGGCGATGATCGTCTTGGAGGTCTGCATCCCCGCGCGGTGCTGGATGGCACCGGAGATGCCACACGCGACGTAGAGCTGAGGCGAGACCTGCTTGCCCGTCTGGCCGACCTGCGAAGTGTGGGGATACCAGCCCGCGTCGACGGCGGCCCGGCTCGCGCCGACGGCGGCCCCGAGCGAGTCCGCGAAGTCCTCGACCTTGGAGAAGTCACCGGCCGTGCCGCGACCGCCGGAGACGACGATGGCCGCCTCGGTCAGCTCGGGCCGGCCCGTCTTCTCCTTGGGCTGGGACGCGGTGATCCTGGCCGACCGGCCCAGGTCGGACGCCGTGAAGTCCACGACCTCCTCGATGACCTCGACCGGGTTCTCCTCTGGCGCGGCGGAGTTCGGCTTCACGGTGATGATCGGCGTGCCCTTGGTCACCGTTGCATCGACGGTGTAGGAGCCGGCGAACACCGACTGGGTGGTGGCCACCCCGGCCTCTCCGGCCTGGACGTCGACGGCGTCGGTGATCAGACCGGACTCGACCTTGACGGCGAGGCGCGCGGCGACCTCCTTGCCCTCCGGGGATGACGTGATCAGGACGGCCGCGGGCGAGACCCGTGTGACGAGCTGGGCCAACAGCTCGGCCTGCGGGACGACGAGGTAGTCCACGAGGTCAGCGGACTCGGCGCGGTAGACCTTGGCGGCGCCATAGGTGGCGAGGGCCTCCTTGGCCTGTTCGTACCCGGCGCCGACGTAGACGGCACTGGGCTCGCCGAGACGCCGGGCGATCGTCAGCAGCTCTGCGGTGGTCTTGCGGATCTGTCCGTCGACATGGTCGACGAGGACGAGGACTTCAGCCATGTCAGTCTTTTCTCCTGGGAAGTGAGGTCTCGGGGCTCAGACGAACTTGCGTTCGGCAAGGAACGACACGAGCTGCTGCCCACCCTCGCCCTCGTCGGCGACGACCTGTCCGTGCTGGCGCGGCGGACGCGCGGTGAACGACGCGACCCTGGTCCAGGCTGCCTCGAGCCCCACCTGTCCGGGCTCGATGCCGAGGTCCGCCAGGGCCCACTTCTCGACGGGCTTCTTCTTGGCGGCCATGATGCCCTTGAAGGACGGGTAGCGCGGCTCGTTGATCTGGTCGGTGACCGAGACGAGGGCCGGCAGGCTCGCCTCGATGGTCTGCGACGCGGCGTCGCCGTCGCGGCGCACCGAGACGATGCCGTCGGCGACGGTCAGCTCGGAGGCGTAGGTGACCGCAGGCAGGCCGAGGCGCTCTGCGAGCATCGTCGGGACGACGCCCATGGTGCCGTCCGTCGAGGCCATCCCGGTGATCACCAGGTCGGGCTGCGGATCGAGCTTCTCGATGGCCCTGGCGAGGATGAAGGAGGTCCCGATGGCGTCGGTCCCGTGGATGCCGTCGTCGTTGACGTGGACCCCCTTGTGGGCGCCCATCTGGAGGGCCTTCTTGATGGCGTCGGCGGCCCGGTCGGGACCGATGGTCAGCACGGTCACCTCACCTTCGCCCGCCTCGACGATCTTGAGCGCCTCCTCGACGGCGTACTCGTCGAGCTCGGAGAGCAGGCCGTCGACGTTGACCCGGTCGGTCGTGCTGTCACTCTCGGCGAACGTGCGCTCGGCCTGGGCATCGGGGACGTACTTGACGCAGACGACGATGTTCATGGGTGTGGACGTCCTCTTCCGGCTCGTGGGTATGGAGCTCCGTGCTCGTCTTCCATCGTGACACTCCGGGCCGGAAAACCCCATGCCCGGTCCGCGTGATGCCCGACACGAGCACGCTACCCGCGGGTAGGGGGCACGGCGCCCCGCCAGGAGGTGACGGTGGGCACACCCGCCTGGCCCCGGACGGCGTGTCAGGCGCCGTGGACACTGCGGCGCAGCTCTGCGTAGGCGGCCCGCACCCCGTCGGCCCGGCCGCCCTCGGGGTCCGGGAGCCGACGGGAGCGCAGCGGCCACTCGGGCAGCTCCCCGTCGCCGGCAGCGCTGGCCAGCGCCCACGCCGCCTGCCGGGCGGCGCCAAGGGCGACATACTCCCCCGGCTCCGGCACGTCCACCCCGGTGCCGAAGACGCCCGCCGCCACCTCCTGGACGGCGGCCGAACGGGCCGCGCCGCCGATGAGCAGCACACGATCGACTCGCACACCGTTGTCCCGCAGGGCATCCAGACCGTCAGCGAGGCCGCACAGCATGCCCTCGATGGCGGCCCGCGACACGTTGGCCGGGGTCATGTTCGCGCGGGTCAGCCCCCCGAGGGTGCCCGTCGCGCTCGGCAGGTCGGGCGTCCGCTCACCGTCGAGGTAGGGCAGCAGGGTCAGCCCGCCCGCACCCGATGCTGCGGAGAGGGCGAGCCGGTCCAGACCCGGGAGGTCGGTCTCCAGCATCGATGCGGCGGCGGTGAGCACACGCGCCGCGTTGAGGGTGCACACGAGTGGCAGATATCGCCCCGTCGCGTCGGCGAACCCCGCGACGAAGCCGGTGGCGTCGGCGCTCGAACGCTCCGCGACCCCGAAGACGGTGCCGCTGGTGCCCAGGGAGACGACGATGTCCCCGGGGGCAAGGCGAAGGCCCAGTCCGGCGCCCATGTTGTCACCGGTCCCCGCGCCGACGAGCAGTCCCGACGACGTCGTGCCAGCCGGCTCGTCGGGCCGCAGCACGGTGGGCGTCCCGATCTCGCGGCCGAAGCCAAGGGCCAGCAGGTCGCTGCGGTAGGCCCCGTCCCGTGGTGACCAGTAGCCCGTGCCGGAGGCGTCCCCGCGGTCGGTGGCGAGCCGCACCCCCGTGAGGTCTCCGTCGCCGAGGATCTTGGCGCTCAGCCAGTCGTGCGGCAGGAGGACGTCGTGCACCCTGGCTGCGTTGTCGGGCTCGTGCTCGGCCAGCCAGCGCAGCTTGCTGACGGTGATGCTGGCCAGCGGCACCGTGCCCACCGCGTCGGCCCAGGCCGCGGGTCCCCCGAGCTCGTGGACGAGGTCGCGCGCAGCCTGCGCGGAGCGGGTGTCGTTCCACAGGAGCGCCGGTCGCACAACCTCGCGCGCCTCGTCGAGGACCACCATGCCGTGCTGCTGGCCCGCCACGGCGATCGCGGAGACCCCGTCGAGCAGCCCGCCGCTGGTGGCCTCGAGATAGGCGTCCCACCAGACCTGGGGGTCGACCTCGGTCGCATCGGGGTGGAGCGCGCGACCTTCACGGACGAGGTGGCCGCTCGCCGAGTCGCACACGAGGACCTTGGTCGACTGGGTGGAGGAGTCGACACCGGCAACGAGAGGGGGCATGGGCTGATTCTTGCCCGTTCACCCCCGCTCGCGCAGCCTTACGAGCGCGGCGGGGTGTCGACCTCGCCGCGGGTCCGCACGCCCCGGGTCCGCCCGACGCGGGTCCGTAGGACGCGGGCCGGCACCCCGGCGATGACCGACCGTTCGGGAAAGGTCCCGCGCACGACCGAAGCCGCCGCCACGACCGAGTGTGCCCCCACGTCCGCACCGCGGGTGACGACGACCTTGGTGCCGAGCCAGCAGTCGGCGCCGATCCGCACCGGCGTCTTGACGATCCCCTGATCCTTGATGGGCACGTCGAGCCGCTCCGTCACGTGGTCGAAGTCGCAGACGTAGACGTCGTCCCCGAAGAGGCAGAGCGGCCCGATCTCGAGGTCGAGCCAGCAGTTGAGCGTGTTGCGGATCCCGATGACGGACTTCGCGCCGATCCGCAGGGTGCCCTCGTGGGCCCGGACCCGGGCATGGGCTCCGACGTGGGTGAACTCCCCCACGACGAGGCGGGCATATCCCTCCCGCACCTCGAAGCGCACGTCGGGGCCGATGAAGCACGGACCCTCGAAGACGAGCGACGGACAGCGGGCCACCGCGCGCGCCATCCTGAGATAGGACAGGAGGTGGTGACCGGTGTAGGCCCGGTGCTCGAGCACCCACGGCACCCACCGGGCGACGGACCACACGAGGCGTATGCCGGGTCGCCGCCCCGTCCGCGGGCCCACCCTGCGCGAGTCCTCCGCGCTCGTCACCGGCCCTCGAAGGTGGCCTTTCCCGGACCGCTCTCCACGAACGACGTCATCCCGATCTCGCGGTCCCTGGTGGCGAACAGGCCGGCGAAGAGCATCCGCTCGATCTCCAGCCCGGTGTCGAGATCGGTCTCCAGCCCGCGGTCGATGGCCTCCTTGGCGGCGCGCAGGGCATAGGCCGGACCTGACACGAAGGTGGCCATCCACGCCGTCGCGGCCCGGTGCACCTCGGCGGCCGGGACGACCTTGTCCACGAGCCCGATCGAGAGGGCCTCCTCGGCGGCGACGAACCGGCCGGAGAAGATGATCTCCTTGGCGCGGGCCGAGCCGACGAGGCGGGCGAGCCGCTGGGTGCCTCCGGCGCCGGGGATGATCCCGAGCAGGATCTCCGGCTGACCCAGTTTGGCACCCTCGGCGGCGACCCTGAAGTCGCAGGCGAGCGCGAGCTCGCAGCCTCCTCCGAGGGCGTAGCCGGTGATCGCGGCAACGGTCGGCTTGGGGATGCGCGCGACCGCGGTCAGCGAGCTCTGGAGGGCGGCCGAGCGGTCGACCATGTCGGTGTAGGACATCGTCTCCATCTCCTTGATGTCCGCGCCGGCAGCGAAGACCTTCTCGCCGCCGTAGACGATGACCGCGGCCACGTCCCGACGCTCCGACGCCTCCACCGCGGCGGCCCGGATCTCCTCCTGGACCTGCACGGACAGCGCGTTCATCGGCGGCCGGTTGAGGCGGATCGTGCCGATCCCCCCCTCGACCTCGAGGCGGACGAGCTCCCCGGGGGTGCTCACGCGTCACCCTGCGGGGTCTCGCGCGGCCCCTGCTCGTCGACGGCGCCGTTCTGCGCCGCGCCCTGCTGCTCGGCCAGGGCCTGCTGCTCCTCGGGCGAGAGGAACGAGGTGTGCCACATCTGCACGACCTCCATGATCAGGTTGACGGTGATCTCGAAGAGGGTCGAGATGTCGGCGCCCGGCATGATGACGTGCTCACCGGTGATGACGAGGTTGTCGTTGGCGATGCCGACCTTGACGAGGTTGAGCTGGAGGGTGAAGTCGTTGGAGCGCTGCAGTCGCAGCAGGGCGTCGGCGGGGACCTGCTCGCCGATCATCCACTGGCCGAAGACCCGCATGACCGGGAAGTCGCCGTCCTGGCACCGGACGAAGAGCTGCTGGGCCGGCTCGCCGATCATGAAGGCGACGTCGCCGTCCGCGTCGATGTTGGGGTCCAGCTGGTGGTCCTTGAGAACGTCGAGCACGCGTCCCCGCAGCGGATGCTCGTCCGCGGGCGGGGGGAAGTTGGGCAGGCTGGTGGGATCGCTCATGGGGACACCGTAACCGGCCCCTAGGCTTTGGGCCATGTGCCCCCCGACGCCCTCCCGCCCCCTGCGGGACCTCCCGCCACCTCCCGGCGTGACGCTCGTCGACGGGGGCGCCGAGCTGTGCGTCTACGCCGGCCACGCAGACGCGGTGGACGTCTGCCTCTTCGATGAGGGCGACGCTGCCGGGACCACAGAGCGGCGGATCCCGCTGACCGAGCGGGCGCACGGTTTCTGGTTCGGCGACCTGCCGGGGGTGGGCCCCGGGCAGCGGTATGCCGTGCGCGCCCGCGGCGCCTGGCACCCGGAGTCCGGCCTACGGCACAACGGGGCCAAGCTGCTGCTCGACCCCTACGCACGGGCCATCGAGGGCCGGGTCAGCTGGCGCCCCGAGGTCTTCGGCCACGAGGTCGGGGTCCAGCTGACCGGCGACGTCGACCTGCGCGACGACCGCGACTCCGCGGCATACGTGCCCCGGTGTGTCGTCGTCGACGGGCGGTTCGACTGGGAGGACGACGCACCGCTGCACCAGCCACTCGCCGAGTCGCTCATCTACGAGGTCCACGTCCGCAACCTGACGATGCGCCTGCCCGGCGTGCCGGAGGCGCTGCGCGGGACGTATGCCGGGCTGGCCCACCCCGCGACGATCGAGCACCTCACCCGACTCGGGGTCACCGCGGTCGAGCTCCTGCCCGTCCACGCGTTCACGAGCGAGCCCCAGCTCGTGGCCCGTGGGCTCGAGAACCACTGGGGCTACAACACGTTGGGCTTCTTTGCCCCTCATGCGGGATATGCCGTGGCGGAGGACCCACAGGGCGTTCTCGACGAGTTCAAGGGCATGGTCAAGCTGCTCCACCGGGCCGGCATCGAAGTGCTGCTCGACGTCGTCTACAACCACACCTGCGAGCAGGGCGCCGTCGGGGGGACGCTCAGCTGGCGAGGGCTGGACAACCGCGCCTACTACCGCCTCGACGAGCGGGGCCACGACATCGACGTCACGGGGTGCGGCAACACCCTCGACCTGCGCCACCCCGTCGTCTGCCGGATGGTCCTCGACTCGCTGCGCTACTGGGTGCAGGAGTGCCACGTCGACGGGTTCCGCTTCGACCTCGCCGTCGCGCTGGCACGGGGCCGCTCCGACGACTACGACCCCAACCACCCGTTCCTCGTCGCGCTGCGGACCGACCCGGTCCTGTCGCGGGTGAAGAACATCGCCGAGCCGTGGGACATCGGCATCCACGGCTGGCGCACCGGCCAGTTCCCGCCGCCCTTCAGCGAGTGGAACGACCGTTACCGGGACACGGTCCGGGCGTTCTGGCTCGCCGACCTCGGCCGGGACAACCAGACCCAGACGGGCCACGGGGTGCATGACCTGGCGACGCGACTGGCCGGGTCGGAGGACCTCTTCGGCGCCCGCGACCGCGGGCCGATCGCCTCGGTGAACTTCATCGCCGCCCACGACGGCTTCACCGCCAAGGACCTGACGACCTACGACAGCAAGCACAACGAGGCCAACGGTGAGGGCAACCGGGACGGGACCGGGCACAACGCGTCATGGAACCACGGGGTCGAGGGTCGCACCGACGACGAGGCCACCGAGCGGACCCGACGCCGCTCGGTGCGCAACCTGCTCGGGACCCTGCTCACCTCGACCGGTGTGCCGATGATCAACGCAGGCGACGAGATCGGCCGCAGCCAGCAGGGCAACAACAACGCCTACTGCCAGGACAACCCCCTGTCGTGGTTCGACTGGGACCTGCGGGACTGGCAGCGCGACCTGCTGGACACGACCCGGTTCCTGACCCGGCTGCGAGCGACCCATCCCGTGCTGCGGCAACGGCTCTACTTCTCGGGGCGTGCGGTCCACGAGGACGGGTCGAGCGACCTGGCGTGGTTCGACGTCCACGGTGCGGCCATGACGGCGCAGGCGTGGGCCGACCCGGCCACCCGCACGCTGTCGATGCTGCTGGACGGGGCTCCGATCGGCGACGCGTCGCTCCTCGTCCTGCTGCACGGCGGGGCGCACGACGTGGAGGTGACCCTTCCGGTGCCCCCCGGGCTCACGGCATACGAGCTGCTCTGGGACAGCGCGTGGGAGCGGCCCCGGGCACCGGAGGCGGTGGACCCCTCGACCGGCCCTGCCACGGTGACCGCCGCGTCGATGAGGGTCTACCGGGCGATCGACCCGACCTGACGTGCCCCCGCCGGGAGTTGGCGCGGCGCAGCCGGGTTGAACGCCAGGTTGACGCAGCGTCAAGGCGGTTGACGCCCCCTGCAGGGCGCGTCAGGTGCCTCGACGCTGCGTCAACCCCGGGCTCACGCCCGAAGCCGCTGGTCGCTTCCGTTGTTGCCGTCAGCGGGCGGCGACGTCCTGCCAGCTGGTCCCGTCGTCGGTGCTTCGCATCAGGGTCGACGCGTCCCTGGCGAACCACACCGTCGCGCCGGCCGACGTGAGGAGCCCGACGTCCGGGGACGGCTCCGTCGGGCGCCAGGCGGGCAGGTCCACCATGCCTGTCGTCGGACGGGCGAGGACGAGCACCTGTCGGGACGTCGCCGCGGACGTCGTGTCACCCGTGCGCATGAACAGCCGATCCCCCACGCCCGCCGCGAGGTCGTAGAGGTAACGGTTGCTGACCTTCGGCCAGGGCGTCCACGAGTCTCCGTGGTCGAGCGAGGTCGACCCGGCGACGATGCACTGCACGGTGCACTCGCCGCCAGTCACCACGTGGACGGTGTCGCCGGAGACCACCAGCTCGCCGGGGATGCCGGGACCGATGTCGCGCGCCTGCCAGCTGCGGCCCTGGTCCGGGCTGTGGAAGAGCGTCGTGGACGGCCCGTCCCGACCGCCGCCGAGCACCCAGATCCACCCCCGCTCGTCGATCGCGGCGGAGTTCCAGACGGCGGGCCGTGCCGGCTGCGTCGCGACGGAGAGCGCGAAGAGCGAGCCGTCCCGGGGGCGGAAGACGTTGGGCACCTCGGTGCCGTTCCTGAGGACGACATCGCCCGCCAGGACCGGGACCGACGGGACGGGCGCGCCGAGCGGGGTGACGCGTCCCTGGTCGCTCACCCCGAAGCCGGTGGCCGGGTCCGTGACGAGGAAGCCGCCGGGATATGGGGTCACGATGGTGTAGCCCCCGGTGAGGACGCCCGCGGTCACCTGAGCACCGCCGGGGTCTGCGAGCCGCCAGGCGCTCTCGCAGGTCGTCACGTCCGGACACCCGGCGAAGACCTCGAGCAGGAAGCCCCCGGCGTCGGCCCGCAGGGTGGTCAACCGGGTCGACGAGGCGATGATCGGCACCGCCCGCAGCGACGCCGGGGCCCGGCTGGTCGGGATGGACGGGGGTTGCGGGGCGGCACGGGTGCGGTTCGCGTCGGGCACCGATGGGCTCGTCACCGGTGGCGGCACGGGGACGACTGCCCGGTCCGGGCCACGCCCCAGCGCCACCACGGTGGATCCGAGCGCGACCACGACGAGGGCGAGGAGCGCGGCGCGCAGGGTGCGCCGTCGTCGACGTCGCGCCTGCGCCCGCGTCAGGAGCTGGTCGAAGGGTGGCGGGCGCACCACCGCCTCGACGTGGCTCGAGATGCGCAGCGCACGCAGGTCGCCCGGTGCGACCTGCGCCTGCCTCCGGTATGCCGTGGCCCGGCCCGGCAGCGGGTCGGCAAGGAGCGAGCGCAGCGACTCCTGGCCACGCGAGAGCCGGGAGCCTACGGCGCGAGTGGGGACCCCGAGGGTCTGCGCCACCTGCTCGACGCCGAGGCCGGCGAGGTCATGCAGGGCGACGACGTCGCGCTGCTGGGGAGGCAACCGTCTCAGCACGCCCAGGATGGCGAGGTGGTCGGCGGACAGCTCCCCGGCCGGGCCCCGGGTGGTCGCCGGTCCCGAGGCAGGAGCCCGCCCGAGGCCGGTCCGGCGCCGCCTGCCACGGGCGGCGTCGACCGCAGCGGTCCGCAGCCAGACCTCGGGGTCGTCGAGCCGGCGGAAGGCACGGGGCCGATGCACGGCCTTGATGAAGGCCTCCTGCACGGAGGCCTCGGCGGTGGCGACATCCCCGGCCACCCCGACGAGCTGCCCGGCGAGCCGGCGGTAGCGCGCGGCATACAGCTCATAGATGAACGCCACGTCCTCGCTCACCCCGACGCGCCGGTCAGGCGTTGGCGATCAGGCCGAGCTCGCTGGAGTTCGCAAGGGCGGCATGACGCGGCAGGACGCGCACGGTATAGCCGAACGACCCGGTGCGCGAGAGGACGAGCGACCCGGCGTACTGGTGCCGGTCGCCCTCGTGCTGCTGTACGTGCTCGAGCGGCGCGATCTCGATGTCGCCGACGAGGTCGTCCGCCTCGTTGGTGCGACCGTGGACGACCTGCACGCTGACGTCGTCGGGGGTCAGGCCGCCCAGGTCGACGTAGGCCTGGACCTCGAGCACGTCTCCGGTCTGCGGCGAGTCGGACACTCCCGAGGGCTCGACATGGTCGACCCGCACGGACGGCCAGGCTGCCCGCACCCTGGACTTGAAGGCAGCCAGCTCCCTCGCCCCGGCATACGTCGAGCCGTTGAGCGCCCGACCCGCCCGGGAGGCAGGCCCGTAGAGCTTCGTGACGTAGTCGCGCACCATCCTGCTGGCCAGGACCTTCGGGCCCAGGGTCTCGAGGGTGTGCACCACCATCTCGATCCAGTGCAGCGGCAGACCGGCATCGTTGACGTCGTAGAAGTGCTCCCGGACAGAGTTCTCGATGAGGTCGTAGAGCGCCGTGGCCTCGATGTCGTCCCGCCGGTCCGGGTCCTCGACCCCGTCGGCGGTCGGGATGGCCCAACCGTTCTCGCCGTCGTACCACTCGTCCCACCAGCCATCGAGGACGGAAAGGTTCAAACCACCGTTGAGCGCCGCCTTCATGCCCGACGTGCCGCACGCCTCGAAGGGACGCAGCGGGTTGTTGAGCCAGACGTCGCAGCCCGGGTAGAGGTACTGCGCCATCTCGATGTCGTAGTTCGGCAGGAAGACGATGCGGTGGCGGATCTTCGGGTCGTCCGCGAACTTCACCATCTGCTGGATGAGCCTCTTGCCGGTCTCGTCCGCGGGGTGGGACTTGCCGGCGATGATCAACTGCACCGGGCGGTCGGGGTCGAGAAGGATCTCCTTGAGACGGTCCTGGTCACGCAGCATGAGGGTGAGTCGCTTGTAGGTCGGCACCCGGCGGGCGAAACCGATCGTCAGCACGTCCGGGTCGAGGACGGTGTCGACCCAGCCCAGCTCCGACGCCGTGGCGCCGCGCCTCAGCCACGAGGAGCGCAGCCGGCGGCGGGCCTCGACGACGAGCTGCTCACGCATCTCGCGCTTCGTGGACCAGATCTCCTCCCAGGGCACGTTGCGGACCTTGCTCCACGCGTCAGCAGCCTCGACGTCGACGGTGCCGATGTGCTTGCGGGCGAGCTCGAAGACCCGGCCGTCGACCCACGTCGGCGCGTGGACGCCGTTGGTGACGCTCGTGATCGGCACCTCCGAGTGGTCGAATCCAGGCCAGAGACCGTCGAACATGCCCCGGCTCACCTCGCCGTGGAGCAAGGAGACGCCGTTGGAGCGCTGCGCCAGCCGAAGGCCCATGACGGCCATGTTGAACATGCCCGGCTCGCCGCCCTCGTAGGTCTCGGCGCCGAGCGCGAGGAGCCGGTCGACCGGGACGCCGGGGATCGCGTTGTCGCCACCGAAGTAGAGGTTGATCCGGTCGGCCGCGAACCGGTCGATGCCCGCGGGGACTGGGGTGTGCGTCGTGAAGAGCGTCGCGGAGCGGACCGCCTCCAGCGCCTCATCGAAGGTCATGCCGTGGTCACGCACCAGCTCGGTGATCCGCTCGACGCCGAGGAACCCGGCGTGACCCTCGTTGGTGTGATAGACGTCCGGGTCAGGGGCCCCGGTCAGGCGCGACCACAGCCGCAGGGCGCGGACGCCGCCGACGCCGAGGAGCAGCTCCTGCTCGAGGCGTTGGTCGCCACCCCCGCCGTAGAGCGCCTCGGTGATGTTGCGCGCGGCCTCGTCGTTGCCGGGCACGTCGGAGTCGAGGAGCAGCAACGGCACCCGGCCGACCTGGGCCTTCCAGACGTGCGCCGTGAGCACCCGGCCACCGGCCAGCGCGATCTCGATCGAGCAGGGAGTGCCGTCGGCCTCACGCAGCAGCGCCAACGGCAGACCGTCGGGGTCGAGGACGGGGTAGGTCTCCTGCTGCCAGCCCTCGCGGTTGAGCGACTGCTTGAAGTAGCCGGTCTTGTAGAACAGCCCGACACCGACGATCGGGACCCCGAGGTCGGACGCGGTCTTGAGGTGGTCACCGGCGAGGATGCCGAGTCCGCCGGAGTACTGCGGCAGGACGTGGGTGATACCGAACTCGGGACTGAAGTAGGCGATCGCCCTCGGAGCGCCGTCACCACTCTCGTCCTGTGCGCCGGCCCACGCCTGGTACCACCGCGGCGAGTTCATGTAGGAGTCGAGGTCGGCCATCGTCGCGTCGACGCGGGCGACGAAGGTCGAGTCCATCGCCAGGGTCGCGAGACGGTCGGCGGTGAGCCCGGCGAGCAGCTTGACCGGGTCGCCCGTGAACCTCCTCCACCCCACCGGGTCGATCTCCTCGAACAGCGCCCGGGTGGCAGCGTCCCAGGAGAAGCGGAGGTTCTGCGCGAGCACGCCGAGCGCGGCGATGGGCTCGGGCAGAACCGTGCGGACGTTGAAGCGGCGGATGGCCTTCACGGCACGGACTATAGAGGTTCCCTGTCGATTTCCTGCAGGCGCTTCGCCCTTTCTTCACAACCTGCGAGACACCAGTGCCCGCGGTGGCTGCATTCGCGCGCCACCGAGTAGCGTCGAGCCCGTGACTGCAACCCCCGGCGCTGCGTCCTCGCCGCCTGCTCACTTCCCGACCCCCTCCCTGCCCGGCTCCCTGCCGGACGGGATCGCCCGCTTCGAGCGGATCCCTGTCCAGAACGTGCGTCCCCTCGTCGACGGCGGCACCCGCCCCGCCAAGTCGGTCGAGGGCGAGGAGTTCACCGTCGCGGCCCAGGTGTTCCGGGAGGGTCACGACGCCGTCAACGCCACCGCCGTCCTCACCGACCCCGACGGCGCCGACCACCACTTCCCGATGGCCCTCGACAACCTCGGACTCTCCTGGTGGAGTGCGCCCGTCATCGCCGACCGGCCCGGCTGGTGGACCTACCGGGTCGAGGGGTGGTCCGACCCCTATGCGACGTGGGTGCACGACGCGACCATCAAGGTCGAGGCAGACATCGATGCCGAGATGATGCTGGAGGAGGGGGCCCGGGTCCTCGAACGCGCCATCGCCGCGACGCCGTCGGGGGTCGACACCACCGAGGCGCGTGACGCGGTCACCGCCCTGCGCGACTCCAACCGCCCGCCCGGCGCCCGCCTGCCCGCCGCCACCTCGCCCGAGATGCACGCGTTCTTCGCCGCGCACCCGTTCCGCGAGATGGTCAGCCCCAGCCCGGCATACCGGCTGCTCGTCGAGCGTGAGCTCGCCCTCTTCGGTGCGTGGTACGAGATCTTTCCGCGGTCCGAGGGGGCCTGGTACGACGAGGAGCAGGGCCGCTGGCACTCCGGCACGCTGCGCACCGCCGCGGAGCGGCTCGAGGCCGTCGCGGGCATGGGCTTCGACGTCGTCTACCTCACCCCGATCCATCCCATCGGCACGACCGCGCGCAAGGGACGCAACAACGCCCTGCACGCCGGCCCCGACGACCCGGGCAGTCCCTACGCGATCGGCTCGCCCGATGGCGGACACGACGCGATCCACCCCGACCTCGGCACCTTCGACGACTTCGACATCTTCGTCAGCGCCGCCCGCCGCCACGGCCTCGAGGTCGCCCTCGACATCGCCCTCCAGTGCTCCCCCGACCACCCCTACGTCACCGAGCACCCCGAGTGGTTCACCACGCGGACCGACGGGAGCATCGCGTATGCCGAGAACCCGCCGAAGAAGTACCAGGACATCTATCCGCTGAACTTCGACAACGACCCCGACGGCGCCTACGTCGAGATGCGCCGGATGGTCCAGGTCTGGATCGACCACGGCGTGACGCTCTTCCGGGTCGACAACCCCCACACCAAGCCGGTCGCGTTCTGGCAGTGGCTGATCGCCGACGTGGCCGCCGACCACCCCGAGATCATCTGGTTGTCGGAGGCCTTCACCAGGCCGGCGATGATGCACACCCTCGCCAAGGCGGGCTTCCAGCAGTCCTACACCTACTACGCCTGGCGCAACCTCCGGTGGGAGCTGGAGGAGTACATGCGGGAGCTGACGGGCGACACCGCGCCCTTCCTGCGCCCCTCGTTCTGGCCCACGACGCACGACATCCTCACGCCCTACATGCAGTACGGCGGGCCGACGGCGTGGACCCTGCGCGCCGCCCTCGCGGCGACGCTCGTGCCGACCTACGGCATCTACGCAGGCTACGAGCTGATGGAGAACGTCGCGCGGCCCGGCGTCGAGGAGCAGATCGACAACGAGAAGTACGAGTTCAAGAACCGTCGCTGGGAGGACTTCGAGCCCGGCGGGTCTCGAGAGGGCCAGTCGCTCGCGGCCTACCTCACCAAGCTCAACGCGATCCGCAAGGCGCACCCGGCGCTGCGATGGCTGCGCAACCTCACCTTCCACCACGCCGACGACGAGAACGTCATCGTCTTCTCGAAGTCCCGCGTCGTGCGCGGGCACCGCGACACGATCCTCGTTGTCGCCAACCTCGACCCCCACGCGACGCGGGAGACGCAGATCCACCTCGACATGGCCGCCCTCGGCAGCGGCCCGGACGACCACTTCCGGGCCCGTGAGCTGATCACGGAGCAGACCTGGATCTGGCGGCGGGACAACTACGTCCGGATCGGCCCGGACACCCACCCCGTGCACATCATCGAGGTCAGGAGCATCTGAGGTGCAAGGACTCAACCTGTCGCAGCCCGGTCTGCGCCACGATCCCGAGTGGTTCAAGACCGCCGTCTTCTACGAGGTGCTCGTGCGTGCCTTCGCGGACTCCAAGGGCTCCGGCTCCGGCGACTTCTCCGGCCTGATCGGGCGACTGGACTACCTCCAGTGGCTCGGCGTCGACTGCCTGTGGCTGCCGCCGTTCTACGCCTCCCCGCTGCGCGACGGTGGCTACGACATCGCCGACTACCAGGCCGTGCTCCCGGAGTTCGGGACCCTCCCGGAGTTCATCGAGCTCGTCTCGCAGGCCCACGCCCGGGGCATCCGCATCGTGACGGACTTCGTCATGAACCACACCTCGGACCAGCACCCGTGGTTCCAGGCCAGCCGCGCGGAGCCGGACGGCCCCTACGGCGACTACTACGTGTGGTCCGACAGCGACGAGGGCTACAGCGATGCGCGGGTCATCTTCGTCGACACCGAGGTGTCCAACTGGACCTTCGACCCGATCCGTCGGCAGTTCTTCTGGCACCGGTTCTTCTCCCACCAGCCGGATCTCAACTTCGAGAACCCCAAGGTCCAGGAGGAGATGTTCGACATCGTCCGCTTCTGGATGGATCTCGGCATCGACGGCTTCCGGCTCGACGCCGTGCCCTACCTCTTCGAGGAGGAGGGCACGAACTGCGAGAACCTGCCCCGGACCCACCAGTTCCTCGCGGAGCTGCGGGCCATGGTCGACGCGGAGTACCCCGGGCGGATCCTGCTCGCCGAGGCCAACCAGATGCCGGCCGAGGTCGTCGACTACTTCGGCACCGCCGAGGCGCCCGAGTGCCAGATGTGCTTCCACTTCCCCGTCATGCCGCGCCTCTACTACTCCCTGCGTGAGGAGAAGGCCGCCCCGATCATCGACGTCCTCGCCGAGACGCCGGACATCCCCAACGCCGGTCAGTGGGGCACCTTCCTGCGCAACCACGACGAGCTGACCCTCGAGATGGTCACCCCGACGGAGCGGGTGGCGATGTACGGCTGGTATGCCCCGGACCCGCGGATGCGCGCCAACGTCGGCATCCGTCGCCGGCTCGCCCCGCTGCTCGACAACTCACGTCCCGAGATCGAGCTCATCCACGCCCTGATCCTGTCGCTGCCCGGATCCCCGTGCCTCTACTACGGCGACGAGATCGGCATGGGCGACAACATCTGGCTCAACGACCGCGACGCCGTCCGGACGCCGATGCAGTGGACCCCCGACCGCAACTCCGGCTTCTCCACGGTCGAGCCCGGCAAGCTCTACCTCCCCGTGATCTCCAGCCTCGTCTACCACTACAACAACCTCAACGTCGAGGCGCAGATGGCCACCTCGTCCTCGATGCTGCACTGGGTGCGCGGGATGCTCCAGGTGCGCAGCCGGCACGCGGTCTTCGGCCTCGGCGACTTCCGGGTCTGCCCCGCCGACAACGAGTCGATCCTCGCCTACGTCCGCAGCGTCGAGAGCGCCCGCGTCTCCGGGGGCGAGGACCAGCCCGCCGAGACCGTCCTGTGCGTCAACAACCTCTCCTCGCGCCCGCAGGCGACGACGCTGCGGCTGCCGGAGGAGTATGCCGGGGCACAGCTCGTCGACCTCTTCGGCGGCCACGGCTTCCCGAAGCTCGGTGACGACGCCACCGTCGTCATCACGTTGGGCTCCCGCGACTTCTTCTGGCTCAGGGTCCGCGGGGACAGCGACCATGGCTGAGGTGCACCGCACCACGTTGAGCCCCGGCAAGATCGAGCTGCTGGCGGAATGGCTGCCGGGACAGCGCTGGTACGTCGGCAAGGGCCGGGTCCCGCTGCTGCGTCGACTGGGCGGCTTCCGGCTCGACGACCCCCAGGGACAGGTGGGCGTCGAGATCCTCATCGTCTCGGACCACTCGGCGGCGCAGGCCGTCGTCTACCAGATCCCCCTGACCTTCCGGGACGCCCCGCTCGACGGCGCAGACGCAGCCCTCGTGGGTACCGCCGAGCACGGCGTCCTCGGCCGGCGATGGGTCTACGACGCCCCCCACGACCCGGTCTTCGTCGGTGAGCTGCTGGCCCTGATCCAGGGATCGGCAGTGCCGCAGCACCAGTCCGAGAGCAACACCCCGGATCCCACCGTGGTCGGCCATCACGTCGCCGGGCCGCAGGTCACGCTCGCCTCGTCCAGCGTGCTGCGCGGCGAGCAGTCCAACACCTCGATCATCTGCACCGTCCGCGAGCCCAGCGGTGAGCCGGCTGAGCCGATCATCATCAAGGTCTTTCGCACCCTGCAGGCCGGCGACAACCCCGACGTCACGGTCCAGTCAGCACTCACCGAGGCCGGCTCGACCCAGGTGCCGGCAACCATCGGCTCGGCCTCCGGGCGGTGGCTCTCCCCCGACCACGTCGAGGCCCGTCAGCGCCACGAGGCCACGATCGACGGCCACGTCAAGGCCGCGGTCGACGCCCGCACCCGCGTCGTCGAGCGCATCCAGCGGGACCGCGACGCGGCGGCCGCCGAGCACGCGACGGAGAGGGCCCGGGTGGCCAGACAGCGCGCCCTGGAGATCAACCGTCGTCGCGAGGTGGCCCGGCCGACCCTCCACGACGCGCTCCTCGGCGACAAGGACCGCCTCGATGCGGCGTCGAGGGTCCGCCAGGACGACCTCCCCGACCCCGACGCCGTGCCGGCACCCGAGATCCCCGTCCGCGAGCTGCCGCGCATCCCGGCACACAGCGAGTTTGCCGAGTTCGTCCCCGAGGTGGTCGGCGGCCACCTCGCCTTCGCCCAGCGGTTCTTCCCCGGTGTCGAGGACGCGTGGCGCGTGGCCCTTCGTGCCGTCGCGACGGGCAGCGACTTCACGGCGGCTGCTCGGGAGCTCGGCGAGGCCACCGCCCACATCCATGTGAGCCTGGCGCGGGCACTGGGCACGACGTCACCCTCCGAGGACGCCAGGCGCGAGCTGGTCGGCGCCGTCCGCGCCCGCTACTTCGGCGCGCTCGGCGAGGTGCCGGCCCTGGCCGTTCACGAGCGCGCCATCCACCGCGTCATCGACGACCTCGACCGGCACGAGTGGCCCGACCTCCAGCGCGTCCACGGCGACTACCATCTCGGGCAGGTGCTCCACGTCCCCGACCGGGGCTGGGTTGCCGTCGACTTCGAGGGCGAGCCCCTGCGCCCCCTGTCGGAGCGCGTCCGGCCGGACCTCGCCCTGCGGGACGTCGCGGGCATGCTCCGGTCCTTCGACTACGCCGGAGGGTCGGTCGAGCTCGGCCACCCGGGCGTCTCGGCACGGGCCTGGGTCCAGGGGTGCCGGGTGGCCTTCCTCGACGGCTATGCCTCCGTGGCCCGCCTCGACCTCGCCGCGGCGGCGCCGGTGATCCGGGCGCTGGAGCTCGACAAGGCGCTCTACGAGGTCGTCTACGAGGCACGCAACCGCCCCACCTGGCTGGGCATCCCGACCACGGCCATCGACCGTCTCATCGCCGAGAGCAAGGGGTCATCATGACCACCGTCCCAGCCACGCCCCAGATCGGAGACGAGAGTGCCGTGCAGGCGTTCCTCGAGGGACGCCACTCACAGCCGCACGACCTCCTCGGCCACCACCTCGGCCCCGGTGGCCTGACGGTCACGGCATACCGGCCTTTGGCCCAGTCCGTGCGCGCCCGCCTCGCCGACGGGACGACCTTCGAGCTCGACCACATCCGCGGCGGGATCTGGTCCGGCACGGCGGGGCGGGTCACCGGCACGCAGGACTACCGGCTGCTCGTGACCTACGACGACGGCACCGAGCACGAGCAGGACGACCCCTACCGCTTCGCCCCAACGCTCGGCGAGATCGACCGCCACCTCATCAACGAGGGCCGGCACGAGCAGCTGTGGACGGTGCTCGGCTCCCACGTGCGCACCTACGGCGGGCCGATGGGCGACGTGCACGGGGTCTCGTTCGCCGTGTGGGCCCCGCGGGCGAAGTCGGTCCACGTCATCGGCGACTTCAACGCGTGGGACACCGTCTCGCACCCCATGCGGCTGCTCGGGACCACGGGGATCTGGGAGCTCTACGTCCCCGACGCCACCGAGGGGATGAACTACCAGTACGCGATCCGCGGCGCGGACGACGCCGTGCGTCCGCACACCGACCCCATGGCGCGGCGCACCGAGGTCGCGCCGAAGACGGCGGCCATCGTCACCGAGTCGCACTACACCTGGCAGGACCAGGAGTGGGTGGAGCGGCGCGCGAAGGAGAACCCGCACACCGGCCCGATGAGCACCTACGAGGTCCACCTCGGCTCGTGGCGCCAGGGGCTGAGCTATGTCGAGCTGGCCGAGCACCTCGTCAACTACGTCGTCGACCTCGGCTTCACCCACGTCGAGCTGCTCCCGGTGATGGAGCACCCCTACGTCCCGTCGTGGGGCTACCACGTGACGGGCTATTACGCGCCGACGTCGCGCTTCGGCTCGCCCGACGAGTTCCGCCTTCTGGTGGATGCGTTGCACCAGAAGGGGATCGGGGTCATCCTCGACTGGGTGCCCGGTCACTTCGCGACGGACGCCTGGGCGCTGGCGAAGTACGACGGACAGCCCCTCTACGAGCACCCCGACCCCCGCAAGGGCTGGCACCCCGAGTGGGGCTCCAACATCTTCGACCTCGAGCGCAACGAGGTCCGCAACTTCCTCGTCGCCAATGCGATCTACTGGCTCGAGGAGTTCCACATCGATGGCCTCCGGGTCGACGGCGTCGCGTCGATGCTCTACCTCGACTACGCCCGGCAGCCTGGCGAGTGGATCCCGAACTCCTATGGCGGACGCGAGAACCTCGACGCGGTCCGGGTGCTCAAGGAAGTCAACGGCACGGCATACAAGCGCGTCCCCGGCATCGTGACCATCGCCGAGGAGTCCACCTCCTGGGAGGGCGTCACCGCGAGCACCGCCGACGGCGGGCTGGGCTTCGGCTTCAAGTGGAACATGGGCTGGATGAACGACACCATGCGCTACCTGGGCCAGGACCCGGTCTTTCGCAAGTACCACCACAACAACATCACCTTCTCGTTGATGTACGCCTTCTCCGAGAACTTCATCCTCCCGATCAGCCACGACGAGGTCGTCCACGGCAAGGGCTCGCTGTTGCGCAAGTCGCACGGCAGCCGGGACGAGCAGCTGGCGACGCTGCGGGCGTTCCTTGCCTACCTGTGGTCGCACCCGGGCAAGCAGCTGATCTTCATGGGCTGCGAGTTCGCGCAGGAGGCGGAGTGGGCCGACGGCCGCAGCCTCGACTGGTGGCTGTTGGACCAGCCCGCGCACCACCGGGTCCACGCGCAGGTCAAGGACATGAACGCGATCTACCGCAGCCACCGCCAGATGTGGGAGTACGACACCGACCCCGCTGGTTTTTCCTGGCTCAACGCCGACGACGCGGGCCACAACACGTTCTCCTACCTGCGTTTCGGCTCCGGCAACCGCGCCACCGACGCCCCGGTGATGGCCGTCGTCGTCAACTTCAGCGGGCAGACCCACGAGCCCTACCGCATCGGTCTCCCCCGCCGTGGCCGGTGGTCGGTCATCCTCGACACCGCCGGATACCGGCCCGAGGCCCCGAGCTCTGCAGGGCTGGTCCTCACGGCCGACGAGACGCCCTGGGACAACCAGCCGTATGCCGTGGACCTCATCGTCCCGGCGCTGTCCACGATCTGGCTCGTCCCCGTCGACGAGTCGACCCCGAAGGGAGTCACGTCATGAACCACCCCCGTGCCGGACAGCTCGCCCAGGCGGAGGACCTCGTCGACGTGGGCAGGCTCGTCGACGCCTACTACGACCTCACGCCCGACGCGAGGAACCCCGACGAGCAGGTCGTCTTCGGCACCTCGGGTCATCGGGGGTCGAGCCTCAACACGGCGTTCAACGAGGCGCACATCCTGGCGACGACCCAGGCCATCTGCGAATACCGCTCGTCGGCCGGGGTCGACGGCCCGCTCTTCATCGGCCGCGACACCCACGCCCTGTCCATGCCGGCGTGGAAGTCCGCCCTCGAGGTGCTCGTCGCGAACCACGTCACCGTCCTCATCGACGACCGGGACGGCTACACTCCGACACCGGTGGTGTCGCACGCGATCCTGCGCCTCAACCGCGACAAGCTCGGGTCGACCAGAGGTGGCAACGGGCTCGCGGACGGCATCGTCGTCACGCCATCGCACAACCCGCCGGCCGACGGCGGGTTCAAGTACAACCCGACCCACGGAGGGCCGGCAGACACCGATGCCACCGGCTGGATCGCGGCCCGGGCCAACGAGCTCATCGTCGCCGGGCTGCGCGGAGTCAAGCGGGTCCCTCTCGGCGAGGCGCTCGGCGAGGTCGGCAAGTACGACTTCACGGGCACCTACGTCGACGACCTGCCCACCGTCGTCGACCTGGCGAAGATCCGGGAGGCCGGCGTCCGCATCGGGGCCGACCCGCTCGGTGGCGCCGCAGTCGACTACTGGGGCGAGATCGCCGCTCGGCACGGCCTCGACCTGACGGTCGTCAACCCCGAGGTGGACCCCACCTGGCGTTTCATGACGCTCGACTGGGACGGCAAGATCCGGATGGACTGCTCCTCCCCCTTCGCGATGGCCTCGCTCATCGGACGGCGCTCGGAGTACGACATCGCCACCGGCAACGACGCCGACTCCGACCGCCACGGTATCGTGACTCCAGACGCCGGCCTGATGAACCCCAACCACTACCTCGCCGTCGCGATCCAGTACCTCTACGGTGGCGCCCGACCGGGGTGGCCGGCCACGTCTGCCATCGGCAAGACCCTCGTCTCCTCCTCGATGATCGACCGGGTCGCGGCCGACCTCGGCCGGACCCTCCTCGAAGTGCCGGTCGGCTTCAAGTGGTTCGTCCCCGGCCTGCTCGACGGGTCGGTCGGCTTCGGTGGGGAGGAGTCGGCGGGCGCCTCGTTCCTGCGGTTCGACGGCAGCGTCTGGACGACCGACAAGGACGGGATCATCCTCGCGCTCCTCGCGTCGGAGATCCTCGCGGCCACGGGCCGGACGCCGAGCCAGCACTACGGTGAGCTGACGGCGAAGCACGGCGACCCGGCATACGCCCGCATCGACGCTCCGGCGAGCCGCGACCAGAAGGCCAAGCTGGGCGCGCTCTCTCCTGATGACGTGTCCGCGGAAACCCTTGCCGGAGAAGCGATCACGGACAAGCTCACCTCAGCGCCGGGCAACGGCGCAAAGATCGGTGGCCTCAAGGTGACCACGGAGAGCGCCTGGTTCGCTGCGCGGCCGTCCGGCACCGAGGACGTCTACAAGATCTATGCCGAGTCGTTTCGGGGCGCCGAGCACCTCGCCCAGGTCCAGGCCGAGGCCAGGGACGTCGTCAGCGCGGCCCTGAGCTCATGACGGGGCAGCGTTCGTGACCGAGGTCGAGCGCTCGCCGGGGCGGCTCATCGTCATCACCGGCGCTCAGGCTGCGGGCAGGGCCACCGTCGGGTATGCCGTGGCAGCGCGACTCCCGCGGGCGGTCCACGTCGACGGTGACGTGGTCTCGGCCATGGTCGTGTCCGGCGGGGTGCCCATAACCCTGCCCGCTCCACCGGCGGCGGTCGAGCAGCTCTTCCTCCGGTGGCTCGCGAGTATCGCGGTGGCGGAGACCTACCAGCAGGCCGGGTTCGACGCGGTGGTCACGGACACCGACATCGGAGACTTCCTCGAGGACTTCCTCGACTTCGTCTCCCCCGCGCCGCTGCACCTCGTGATGCTCGATCCCCCTGCCGACGAGGGCGCCGGACGGGCGGCCCAGTGGCTCGACACCTCTGGCCAGAGCCTCGAGGAGACGGTCAACGACATCCTCGACCGCCTCCCCGAGACCGCGGTCGAGACAAGGGCCTGAGCCACGACCGTGGCCGAGCCGGTCGTGCTGGCGAGCCGGGCAGCGGAATACGGGTGACCCGGGCCACGTTGACACGAAGGCGTCATCGGCTTGCGGTCACCTCTGCGGCCCGGCCGGTCCGCCACCTCTTCCGGCCCTCGCGGGCCGCCGCCCAGTTATGCCGGAGCCTCGCCTCGGCATACCCCACCTCGGGAGCCTCATGCCTCTCAGCACGCACGCCACCACCCAAGCCACATCCTTTCCGCGCCGCACCGCGGGGCACGAACCCAACCTCGCCACCCTCTCGCAGTTGCGCTCGATCGGTCGAGTTCCGCTGCTGTCCTTGCCTGCTCGTCACGCCCGGTCGCGACGGCCCGACCTCAAACGGGCCTGCTCGGGACACTCCAGCGCCTGACCCAAACCGTCGCGCTCCTCACGAACACCGACGTCAGGTCGGGGCATCAGTCGTCCAGGCCGGCCTCGGCGAGACGGGCCAGCTCGAGCCACTGCCCGCGATGGGCCGGAGGCACCTCGACCCACTGCTTCATCGGTCGTCCGGCCATCGGTTCGAAGAGGTGCGCCCCCGCCAGAGCCAGCGCCTCGGCGTGGGCGTCACCGTTGAGCTTGAACACCATGTCCTCGCCGTACAGCCCCGCGAAGGTCTTGCCGCCGCGGCGCCTGATCGACGGCATACCGAACATCACCGACCGCTGGACGTCCGCCGCCGCGCAGAGGTCCTCGGCGAGCTCGTCGAGATAGGCCTTGCCCTTGTCGGATGCCTTGGCCATCTTCGGTGCTTCCGTCATGGCCCTGAGGATACGCGCGGCACCCGGTCAGAACAGGGCGCTCATCAGGGCCTTGCGCGCCCTGACCACCCGCTCGTCCGACGTGCCGACGATCTCGAACAGCTCGAGCAGGTGCTCACGGATGCGGGTGCGGTCCTCACCCTCGGTGACGCGCACCGCGTCGATGAGCCGAGTGAAGGCGTCCTCGACGTGGCCACCGAGGACGTCGAGGTCGGCGACCCGCAGCTGCGCGTCGACGTCGGTCGGGGCGGCTGCAGCCTCCTGGCGGGCCGCCTGGACGTCGAGACCCTCGGTCCGTTTCATCAGACGCACCTGAGCGAGACCCGCCTTCGCCTCGGCATCGGCGGGGGCCTCCTTGAGGGCCTGCTCGTAGGCGGCGACAGCCCCGTCGAGGTCGCCACGGTCGATGGCGTCGAAGGCCGCCTGGTGCAGAGGCGGCAGCTCGGGCTCACGCTGCGCGTCACCCGGGTCGGCACCCTCGGCGTCCGGCGACGCTCCATCCGGCTGCACGCTGACCCGGCCGGTGACGCCGTGCTGGACCGCGAGCTTGAGCAGTTCGTCGACCCACTGCTGGGCTTCCTGGGGGAGCAGCGGCCCGACGAACAGCGGCACCGGCTGGCCCTGCACGAGCCCGAGCGTCACGGGCACGGACTGGACCTGAAAGGCCCGCAGGAGGCCGGGGTTCTCGTCGACGTTGACCGAGACCAGCTGGAAGCGCCCCTCGTTGGTGGCGGCGACTCCGGTCATGATCTTGACGAAGTTCTCGGAGTCCGCCAGGCGTGAGGACCACAGCACGATGATGGCCGGGACCCGCATGCTGGAGTTGGCGACCTCCTGGAAGTTCGCATCGGTGGCGGTGACCACAGGGGCCGTGGACCCGGCCGGCGCGCTGCCGGCCCCGGAGGCGGAGCCAGCGGATGGCGGGCCACCGGCCGTCGGTGACCCAGAGGGACGCTTGAGGGCGGACAGGTCGACCGCTCCGCGCAGTGCGGACGGGGTGAGGGGCTGCTGGCTCATGGTCCTATTCTCTCCGATCGGCGGGGCGCTCAGCGCCCCGAGGCAGGGGTTGCTCAGGTACCGGACGCGGCGACGAGGTGCTCCTCCGCGCCGACGACGACGGCCTGGCCGCGTTCGGGGACAAAGAAGGCCACGAACTCGAGCGTGTGCTGGCTCGCCTCCGCCGTGACCGTCGTCAGACCGGTGAGCGCCGTGAAGGCGGGCAGCGGGGTCACGACGGCACCCGGTTTGTTGACGACGGAGTCCCTCCGGTCGAGGACCGTGAAGACGAGGGCACCCTTGCCGCCGGCGACCCTGAGGCCACCGATGACGTCCGCGAGGTCGTGCTGCTGGGTCAAGGTGGCGATGTTGGCGAGCCCCTGGCTCTGCGAGACCGCACTGGCCCTGACACCGGTCGCGAAGGTGTCGTCGCTGAACGGGGCGTCTGTGGGTGGGGCGTCTGTGGGTGGGGCGTCTGTGGGGGAGGCGGCCGCGGGGAAGGCGAGCGACGCGGCATACCGCTTCGTGAGGTCCTCGGGACGGACCGCGAGGCTGCTGCCGTCGCCGAGGACCGGTGAGCCCTGTGCCACCTTGTCGAACGCCT
This sequence comes from Lapillicoccus sp., assembly GCF_046595215.1. NCBI lineage: Bacteria > Bacillati > Actinomycetota > Actinomycetes > Micrococcales > Intrasporangiaceae > Lapillicoccus > Lapillicoccus sp. The sequence continues at coordinate 24,902 of NZ_JBKJPP010000165.1, forward strand.
TGACGGCTGCACTGGGCAGCATGAGCGTGCTCGCGGCAATCCGGTAGGAGGTGCGCACGTCCGGCGTCGTGAGGAGGTGCAGCACCGGCAGGCCGGACTGGGCGCGGGTGGTCTGGACGACCATGGACCTGGGGTAGTCGAGCCCACGGGAGACGGCGAGGACGACCGGTGGGGACGCCGTCACGGTACGAGCGTTCTTGACCTCCGCGCTCACCGTCGCCGCCAGCTTCGCGTCGGCCGAGGCCGCGGTCAGGGCCATGCCGGAAAAGGCGGTGGCGCGCACGGCATCACCCTCCGCCCCGGGAGCAGTGGTGGCCTTCTCGGCCGCGGCGACGACCTGGGTCGCGATGGCCTGGGCCTGCGACGACGGCAGCGCCCCCCCGACCGTGGCCGTGGGAGCGTCCGTGACACCGACGACGGTGGCGCAGCCGGCCAGCGAGAGGCTGAGCAGCCCCGCCCCGAGGCCGACGACGATCCGTCTGTTGCTGGACCTCATCGCGTCGTCTCCTCGTCGTCATGGCGCAGTCCGGACTCCAGCGCCGAGGGGTCGAGCACCTCGCCGGATCCGGTGGTGGGCTGGAGACCCCGACGCAGCCACCACCCCGCACCTGCGAGCAGCAGCATCCCGAGGACGAGCACCGCGATGGACTGGGCGAACCAGGCCCCGCGCTGCCAGGTGATGCTGACGTCCACCGGACCGGCGGCTGGCGAGTAGACGACAACCGATGACGGCGCCTGGTCCTGGCTCACGACGAGGCAGCCCTCGCCCGAAGCACGCCAGACCTGCAGCGAGCGCGGGTCCGCCAGGTCGCCGTCCCCGGACTCCCTGAGCTGGAGCGTCCGCGCGGGGAACTCGGCGACGACAACCTCCTGGTGCCTGGCCGTCCCCACGACGTCGAGGGCGTCCCGTGGAGTGGTGCTGGCCACGAAGACCGGCCCGGCGCCCGAGGTGGCACACACGGTGACCAGGGCATCGACCCGGTTCAGGACCGACGGACCGGCGAGGAGGCTGAGGGTGGGCGCGGCGGTGAACCTCGCGGCGCCGCCCGGGCCGAGCGTGATGGCGCACCATGCTCCGAGCACGGCCATGACGAGACCCACCAGAACGACGAGGGCGACGGCAAGGCGAGGGGCGTCGAGCACGGAGTGAGTCCTTTTCGATCTGGAGCGGCACCCCGGCACAGGTCGTGGGTGCGCCGGATGGCCCAACCACCATGTCACAGGGCCACTGAGGAGCCAATTCCCGAGCGCGTGCACCCGCCCGCCACCGGGGGCGCCGGCGCCCGGCCTGCTGATGAGCGGGCGATGCTCCGGGCCGGGCTCGGCGGGCACCGCTCGGGGCGCACCGCTCGACGCTGGCCGTCCGGGACCAAAGGCATTGCTGGCCGTCGGCTCAAGGCTCAGGGCTCAGGGCTCCCGGCCCCGATCCGTTCCATCCGGGCGACGACCGCAGGCTCCGCCCGGCACCCGGGCCAGGCCGCGCCGCACGAGGATGTGCGGCGCCTTGCGGCTGGTCCGCCCCGCCTCAAAAGCGGGCCGGCTCCCGGTAGACACCCCACTCATCGCGCAGGACGTTGCAGATCTCACCGAGCG
>NZ_JBKJPP010000184.1:0-3523 GCF_046595215.1 Lapillicoccus sp.
CGGCGGCTAGACCGTCATGCGTTGGCCTGCCGGGTGTTGACGGGCCGGGAGGCGCGCCGATAGGTCAGGACGACGGCCACGGCGATCGCGGTGAGCCAGCCAAGGCCCATGAGGAGAGGAACCAACTCGTCGAAGCTTTGGGTCAGGGCGCCGTCGAGAAGGACGCGGGAGCCCCCGTAGCCGGGTAACAGCTTGGACCAGGTGGTGGGCTCAGGCTGCAACATGGGGTTCTGCACGATGCCGATGTCCAGGAAGGGCAGCAGGAACGCGATGAACACGCCGCCGACGCGGCCGAAGATCGGGGCGAGTAGGGCCCCGATCAGCCCGTAAGTGATGGCGATCAGGATGTTGGCGGCGGCGTACGTCGGCCACGCGGCGGCATCGAAGACCAAGGCGGTGGTGGCCAAGGCCACCGCGGTGGCGGCGAGGGCGGAGAGGGTGAGGACGCCAAGGCGGGCCGAGAGCAGGGCTCCGGGGCGCAGGCCAGCGAGGGCTGCACGGCGGTCGCCGTCGCGGCTGTCGAGCACGGTGAACAGGCCGAGAAGTGCGGCGAGGGAGGCGATCGCGGTGGGTGCCATGGTGGCCCCGTGCAGGTCGACCAGCGAGGTCGTCTCGGCGATGCGGCGGCCCTGCTCGTCGAGGATGAGCGTGATGGGCCGCTCGGGGGTGACCCCGTATACGCCGAGGATGAACACCACCGGCACGACGACGAACAACACCCACAGGACGGGGTTGCGTCGCGCGTCGCGCCAGGCGGCCTGCGATGCGGCGGCTGCCTGGGTGATGATCGAGCCGGGGTGGCCCCGCCGTCTGCTGCGGTGGGCGGTGCGGGTGCGGGCGGCGGCCAGGGCCCAAGCCGCGACGACTGCTGCGACGGTCCAGGTCAGTGCCCACCCCAGGTCGTCGATGCGTCCGCTGTGGCCGGAGGGTGTGTCGACCATCCACAGGGTGACGAAGTGGGTCGGCAGCCCGCGGATGGCGATCCGGTCGGCAGCGCCCATCGCGGGGCCGAAGAACACGTCGACGATCCATACGAAGAGGACGATCACGCTGCCGTTGACGGGATTGCGAACCACCGATCCGACCAGCGCGCCGATCGCCACATAGATGACAGCGAACATCAGGGTACCGGCCACTGTACGCACTGGGGCGTCGATGCCGATGCGGGCCACGAGGGCGACCAACGCGATCGTGGCGGCCAGCAGCGCCAGGCACCCGCCGGTGAGCAGCCGGGCAAGGGCCAGGCGTGAGGCGGGTAGGCCAGCGATGACCACCCGGCGGTCGGTGTTGCAAGTGGTAGCAATCTGGAAGTACATGGCGATACCGGCAAGGAACGCGGCGGCCCAGCCGGCTGTGGCAGTCTGAACGGCGGGTCCGTCGGGGCCGCCCAGGAGTCTCGCAAAGTCCGCTAGGGCGCCGCCCGCCACGACGACGAACACCGCTGGTACGACGGCGAGCAGGAGTAGGTTGACCGGGTTCCGGACGTAATCGGTCAGGAACCGGCGCACGAGCACAAGGGTCGTCATCGTGGCGCCGTCTTCCCGTTACGGATGGCCACGATGCGGTCGAAGCGGTCCTCGTCGACGACGAAGTGGCTGATGATGAGCACGGTCCGCCCTACGTCGCGGCGCTGAGCGACCAGGCCCCAGAACTTCTGGTAGGTGTCCCAGTCGAAGCCGGCGTACGGTTCGTCGAGCAGCAGTAGGTCGGGATCAGCGAGAAGGGCCAAGCCCAGGTTCAGTTTCGACAGAGTCCCGCCGGAGAGCTGGTCGGCGCGTGTGTCGGCGTAGCGGGCGAACCCGAGCTCCTCATAGATCGCCTGACGGGATTGCACCATTGCCTGGTGGGTCATGGCGTAGGCGTGGCCGAACAGGTCGAAGTGCTCGTCACAAGTCAGCCGGGCATACACCAAAGGCTCCTGCGGGCAGTAGCCGAGGCGTCCGGTACGAGCAACGGTGCCTTGGTCGGCCCCAACCGCGCCGACCAGGATCTTCATGAGGGTGGACTTGCCCGAGCCGTTCTCCCCGGTCAGCCCGACCACCTCGCCAGGATACAGGGTGAGGTCCGCGCTCGCCAGGATCAACTGGGTGTGGCGTCGCGGCCAGATACCGCGACGGTAGGACTTGGTGATTCCTGACGCTTGCAGCACTGGCACAACTGCGCCCACACCCGCCGGAATCGCTGCCGACGCGGTGGTGAGGATAGTAGCCATTTCTGCCTCCGTGTGCGTGTGAAGCGGCCTGTCCCGACGTGGCGCCGGCTAAGGCCAAGTGGCGTCGAGCCGGGTGCCGCGGCCACGTGCGCGTGCTGGTCACCCACACCCGATAGTCTCGCCAAATACCCGGTGGGGGTAGTGACCAAGGTCCCTCCGCCGCGGGCCAGAAAGCCGAGGCCGAACCGTCCATCGTCAACCTCGAGGTGGCGTGCTCCCTTCCCCGCGGGTCGACTTGCCAGGTTGAGAATGACCAGCCCATTGGCCCTTGCCCGTAGGCAGGGAAGGCGCCTCCTCGACATCACAGATGAGGCGCTGACCCCGTTCACTGAGCAGTTGATCAACGTGGGCGCCGAGGTCTTCGCCCCGCTCGCACCCCGGTCGGGACGGTTCACCGCAGGCGCCCTGCTCCGCCTCCTGAAGCAAGTTGACCAGCTGGTCGGCGGGGTGGCCGAACTGCACGACGACCTAGCGGCCCGCAACAGCATCGGTGCCAACAGGACGAGAAACCCGCACCGGCGACACCACCCGTATCTGGGACCACGTGTGCGGGACTGGGTCAGCCGTCGTAGCGCCTGGTTCGACATGGTTCCCTCAGAGCCGCCGCTTCCATCGCCAACATCCGATCGGGCGGACGCCACGCCTGCCCCACGCGGATCCACGAGATCGACGGATCGTCGGCTTCGGCGATGCCTTCCCACCGGCAGCACCCAGCCGGCCTGCCCGAGAAGCTGCGCGACCGCGGCGACCAGGCAGACCAGCAGGGCGGAGGCATCTGCGTTGCGATGCTTGTGCGTGTATGCCGGTCTATCGCCGATCGCCGAGCCGGCGGCTGAGTCGGCGGGCGGCGACGATGGTCAGAGCGGCGCCGGCGCCGGTGAGGGCGCCTGACCACCACGGCCGGCGGCCCGGCCCTGAGGGGGCGCCCTGACCACCGCCCGCTATCGCGTCTCGCATGTGCGGGATCATCTCGGGTAGCTCCAAGGCGAGCGCCAAGTAGTCGAACCGGTTGTCCTTCCACAGTTGCTCGAGTTGCGCCCCACTGGGGAGCGTCATGCCTTTCAGGTCTGGCAGCAGGTCACGGGCGAGGTTCACGAAGGTCCGATCCGGGTCGACCAGAGCGGCTGTCGCCTCCAGGCTGATGAGCGAGCGGGCCAGCAGCATCAGTTCCCGCGGGAACTCGATGCCGTGCGAGGCGCCGGTGCCGAGCTCGCGCAGGAGCAGCCGGGCCACCGAGGACCCGTCCTCGCCCTGGCGCCACTGCTCGACCAGCTCGGCGAGCTCGGCCCGAAAGCCGCGGGCATCGGCGTC
>NZ_JBKJPP010000216.1:0-45033 GCF_046595215.1 Lapillicoccus sp.
CCCCGCCGTAGCGCGCTCCCCGCCGCCAGTGGGCTCAATCCTCGATCGGATCTGACACGTAACTGACACGGCGCCGGTCTGCTGAGTCGCGCCTCTAGCATCGGCGCAGGTCACAGGCCTGATGGGCTGGTGGACGTGAAGGGACTCGAACCCCTGGCCTTTCGCGTGTGAAGCGAACGCTCTAACCAACTGAGCTACACGTCCGGGTTGGTGCAACGAGGCGACACAGTAGCCGCTCGCTGCGGTGTGACGTTAATTTACGCCCGGCAGCGCGGCGAGCCAGTCCTCGACCCCGTCCGGGAGGAGGGCGGGGGCGCCCTGCCACGCGAGGTAGGCCCAGAAGATCGCCGCGACGACGGCGGCCGTGCCCAGGGCCATCCCGGTCTGCACCCACCCCGGCGACGCATGGATCCATCGGGTCCATGAGGAAAGCACGCCCTTGCCCCAGTGCAGGAGCCGCTGGGCCCACTCGAACTCCGACGCCCAGATCGAGACCCCCAGGAAGACGATGAGCCAGCCCGGTCCCGGTGCGGGGACGGCGACGAGCCCGGCGGCGACGACGATGAGACCGACGACGCCGACCGCGATGCGGTAGATCCGGTGGGTGGCGGGTGTCGAGCGGATCCGACGGCGCCAGGCCCAGTCGTCGTCCCGCGCGTCGAGCGTGATGTTGTCGTCGGTGTCCTCGGGTCGAGCGCCCGGCGCTCCCTTCACGGCGGGTCCCTTCGCGGCGGTCACGGGTCGAGGTCCTTGGCTGCCCGTGCGGCGAAGAGCTTCGCCGCGCGCGCGGTGACCGGGCCCGGCTCGAGACTGCGCTCGTCCACGGCGTGGACGGCGAGGACGTCGCGGGTGGAGCTGGTGATGAACAGCTCGTCGGCGCTCTCGAGGACCGACAGCGGCAGGGTCCGCTCGTGGACGGTCAGCCCGTCCTCGCGACACCAGTCGATGACCAACGCCCTGGTGATCCCCTCGAGCAGCCCGGACTCGGGCGGCGGCGTCAGGATCTCGCCGTCGACGACGACGAAGACGTTGGAGCCGGTGCACTCGCACAGCTCACCCCGGGTGTTGGCGAAGACCGCCTCGATCGCCCCGACCTCCTTCGCCCGGGCGAGGGCGATGACGTTCTCGGCATACGACGTGGTCTTGAGCCCGGCGGTGGCGGCCCGCTCGTTGCGGGTCCAGGGGACGACACTGACCTTGCCCGAGGCCGGCGGACGAGGCTGCTCGCCCGCGGTGACGATGTAGGTCAGGGCCGAGTCGTGCCGATCGGAGCCGAGCGGCCCGGCGCCGCCGGTCACGGTGTAGCGCAGTCGCCCGAACGGGATCGGGTCGCCCGCGCCGAGCACGGCGTCGACCCCCTCGGCGATGAGTCCGTGATCGGCCGGGGGCAGCCCGAGCCCGGCCATCGAACGGTCCAGCCGCCGCGCGTGACGCGTTGGGGCGAACCCCTGTCCGTCGACGATCTTCGCCGTCTCGAACACGCCGTCGCCGACGGTGACCCCGTGGTCGAGCGCCGACACGCCGGCCTCGCCCGCCTCCAGCAGCCGGCCGTTGACCCACACCCGAACAGTCATGTCCTCACCTTCCCAGTTCTGCCCGCCCAACGTGGCACCCCCCGCGGGAGGTTCCCGCACGAGGAAGCTCCGGGCGCGGGTCGGGTCCCCACCGGCTGGCTCAGCCGGGTCGGGACGACACGGCCCCGACAGCGCCGGACGCGAGCCCGACCAGACGCGCGGCCTTGAGCTGCGTCTCTGCCCACTCCCCCTCCGGGTCCGAGCCCCACGTGATGCCCGCGCCCGTGCCGAACCTCAGCCACCGCTCGCCCGCCGCATCGTGCTGGGCCCAGAAGGTCCGGATGCCGACGGCGAGCTCGGCCTCACCACGATCGGCGTCGACCCACCCGATCGCCCCGCAGTAGGGCCCCCGCGGCACGGGTTCGAGATCGGCGATCGTCAGCAGCGCACTCGACTTCGGCGCCCCCGAGACCGAGCCCGGGGGGAACGTCGCGCCGAGGATGTCGCCCCACCTCGTCCCGGGTCGCAGCTCGCCCGCGACGGTCGAGACGAGGTGGACCAGGCCCGGGTGGGCCCGGGCCGCGCACAGGGCCTCGACGTCGACGGTGCCCGCACGACATACGTGGGACAGGTCGTTGCGCACGAGGTCGACGATCATCACGTTCTCGGCGTAGTCCTTGTCCAGCATCGTCTCGGCCGACGTCGCGGTCCCCTTGATCGGCTCGGACACGAGCCGTCGACCGTCCCGGCGCAGGAACAGCTCGGGCGACGCGCAGACGATGTCGAGGCCGGCGCGCTCGACCCGGATCCGCGACGCATGGGGCGCCGGGTTGCCATGTGTCAGCACGCTCTCGAGCCCGTCGAGGTCGGCCGCGTGATCGAGAGGGTGGCTCAGGACCCGGCAGATGTTGGCCTGGTAGACCAACCCGGCGGCGATGCGCTCCCGCACCTCGCGCACGGCCCCGACGTATGCCGGGTGGTCCAGCGAGCTGTGCCAGTGCCGGTCCAGGGGGGCCCACATCGCCACCGGGCCCAGCCGGGATGTCTCCTGGACCTCGTCGAAGCGGACCGCGGTCACGTCCCCCTCGAAGGTCGCCACGACCGCCCAGAAACCCTCGGTGTCAAGGGCCCGAACGGCCCGGTCACCGGTGAGGACCTCGCGCACACCGCGCGCCTCCCGACCGGAGAACCTGGCCACGTCCACCCGGTGATGATAGGCCGGTGCAAGGAGGCAGCCCGACAACGCAGACGCGCGAGGAGCGATTCCCTGACGGGAGCCGTCCTCGCGCGACTGCCGGGTGGCTCAGCCTCGCCCTGAACCTCGCCTCCCGAGAAGCACCCCGATCAGCAGCCCGACCAGCGCAGCGAGCGCATGAGGGGCGTAGGACTTCAGCAGGACGGGGATGACGGCGGCGCCGAGGTTCAGCGAGTCGTCCGTCTCGGGAGCAGCCCGTGGCGCCGGGCGCGGGGCTGAGCGTGGTATCGCCGGTGTCGACGGTGCGGTCGCTGCCTTCGCGGTGACGTCCAGCTCCTCGGTGGCGGGGGCGGCCGAGGTGCCGGACGCAATGGCTTCGTCGACTGCCGGCGCCTCGGGTTCGGCCTCGGGCTCCGGCTCCGGCTCGACGAAGCGCTGCTCGAGACAGGCGACGAACTGCCCGAGCAGCTTGTCCGAGACGTCCTGCATCACGCCGCGACCGAACTGCGCCGGCTTGCCGGTGACGTTGAGGTCCGTCGTGACGTCGACGCTGGTGCCCTCACCCGCTGGGGCGAGGCTGATGGTCACCGTCGCCCCGGCCGTGCCGTTGCCCCGCTTGTCCTTGCCCATGGCCTCGATCACCGCGTGGTGCGTCGCGTCGTCCCGCTCGACGAAGGTGCCGGACCCGGCATACACCAGCGCGATGGGTCCCAGCTTGACCTTGCAGGTGCCGTCGAACGAGTCGCCGTCGACACGGGTGACCGTGGCGCCGGGGAAACATCCCCCGACACCCTGGAGGTCCATGAAGGTCTCCCAGGTCCGGTCGACGGGCGCAGGGACGGTGAAGGTGTGGTGCAGCTCCACGGGCTCAGCCGCCGGCTGCCGCGAGCACGGCGCGACGGGTGAGGACGGTGGCGAGGTGCTTGCGGTATGCCGCGTCGCCGTTGAGGTCCGAGGGCGGGTTGGTGCCCTCGGCTGCCGAGGCGGCAGCCGCTCGCACGGCCGCGTCATCGGCTGGCTTGCCGACCAGGGCCCCCTCCACGGCGGTCGCCCGCAACGGCGTCGAGCCCATGTTGGTCAGGCCGATCTTGGCCTCCGCGATGGAGCCACCCTCGACCCGGACCGTTGCCGCCACGGCGACGATGGCCCACTGGTGGGCGACCCGGACGAACTTCTCGTAGTGGGCCCCCCATCCCGTGTGCTTGGGGATCCGCACCTGGGTGAGCAGCTCGCCGTCACCGACGGCCGTCTCGAAGATGTCGACGAAGAAGTCCTTCGCCGCCACCGTCCGGGTCGCACCGCCGGGGCCGGCGATGACGAACTCGGCGTCGAGGGCCAGCGCCGCGGCACCCACGTCCCCCGCCGGGTCGGCGTGCACGAGCGCACCGCCCACGGTGCCGCGGTGCCGGATCTGCGGGTCGGCGACCTCGGTCACGGTCTTGTGCAGGAGCAACGCGTGCTGCGTGACGAGGTCGCTGGCAAGGACGTCCGAGTGGGTCGCCATCGAACCGATGACGACGTAGTCACCGTCCTCGCTGATCTCCCGCAGCGCGGCGATCCGGCCGAGGTCGACCACCGTCTCCGGGGTGTTGAGCCGCAGCCGCAGGACCGGCAGCAGGCTCTGGCCCCCGGCGAGGACCTTGCCGTCGTCGCCGGACTCGGCGAGGGCCGCGATGGCGTCCGCGATCGACTCCGGTGCGACGTACTCGAACTGGGACGGGATCATTGCGTGTTGCCTTCCGACTCGTCGAAGTGCGGCATGGCCGCGGGTGCGGTCTCTTCCTGCTGGTGCTGCCCGGCCGTCTGGATGGCCGTGAACACCCGTTGCGGGGTGCAGGGCATCCGGACGTCGTTGATGCCGAGGTGGCGTACGGCGTCGACGACGGCGTTGACGACGGCCGGCGTCGAGGCGATGGTGCCCGCCTCACCGACGCCCTTGGCGCCGAGGCTGTTCGTCGTCGAGGGAGAGACGGTGTTGTCGATGTCGAAGCTGATGACGTCAGCCGCGGTGGGCAGGGTGTAGTCGACGAACGAGCCGGAGACAAGCGTCCCCTGGTCGTCGTAGACGGCCTCCTCGAAGAGGGCCTGGGAGATGCCCTGCATCAGTCCGCCGTGGATCTGCCCATGGGCGATGAGGGGGTTGACGATGTTGCCGATGTCGTCGACCGCGACGTACTTGCGCATCTTGATGGCGCCCGTCTCGGTGTCGACCTCGACCGCGCACAGGTGGGTGCCGTGCGGGTAGGAGAAGCTCGTCGGGTCGAAGGTGGCGTCCGCGTCGAGCCCGGGCTCCGTGCCGTCTGGCAGGTTGTGGGCCGCGAAGCTGGCCAGCGCCAGCTCGCCGAGTGAGATGCCCTTGTCGGTGCCCTTGACGGACCACTTGCCGCCGGCGAACTCCAGGTCGTCGGCCGAGGCCTCGAGCAGGTGGGCAGCGATGGGCTTGGCCCGCTCGATCACCTTGTCCGCCGCCTTGACGACGGCCTCGCCACCGACGACCAGCGACCGGGAGCCGTAGGTGTCCATGCCCTTGTGCGAGATCTGCGTGTCACCATGCAGGACCTCGACGTCCTCGAACGCCACGCCGAGCTTGTCCGCGGCGATCTGCGACCACGCCGTCTCGTGACCCTGGCCGTGGCTCGAGGACCCGGTGACGACCTCGACCTTGCCGGTCGGGAGCATCCGGATCGAGGCGTGCTCCCAGCCGCCGGCGCCGTAGTTCAGCGATCCCAGCACCCGCGACGGAGCCAGGCCGCACATCTCGGTGAAGGTCGAGATACCGATCCCCAGCTGCACCGGGTCCTTGCTCTCCCGACGCTGCTTCTGCTCCGCGCGCAGGCCGTCGTAGTCGAACATCTCCATCGCCCGGGCCGTCGCCGCCTCATAGTTGCCGGAGTCGTACTCCAGGCCCACCACCGTGGTGAAGGGGAACTCCTCGTGCGTGATCCAGTTCTGCTTGCGGATCTCCATCGGGTCGACCCCCATCTCGGCGGCGAGCTCATCCATGATCCGCTCGATGCCGAACGTCGCCTCGGGGCGCCCGGCGCCGCGGTAGGCGTCCACCCAGGTCTTGTTCGTGTAGACCGGCGTGCAGTTGAACTGGTATGCCGGGAACTTGTAGATCGCGTTGAACATGAACGCCCCGAGGACCGGGACACCCGTGCCCACCGTGCCGGCGTAGGCGCCCATGTCGGCGAGCAGGTCGACCTTGAGGCCGGTGACCTTGCCCTCCTTCGTCGCCGTGAGGGTGAGGTTCTGCCACTGGTCGCGCCCGTGGTGGCCGGACAGCAGCGACTCGGAACGGGTCTCGGTCCACTTGCAGGGCTTGCCGGTGCGCTGGGCGAGCAGGACCGTGATGATCTCCTCCGGCGTGATCTGCAGCTTGCCGCCGAAGCCGCCGCCCACATCGGGGGCGATGACCCGGATCTTGCTCTCGGAGATGCCGAGGACCACGGCGAGGAAGAACCGGACGATGTGCGGCACCTGCGTCGAGGTCCACACCGTGAGCTGCTCACCCGTGGGGTCCACGACCACGGAGCGGGGCTCCATGAAGGCGGGGATGAGGCGCTGCTGGCGGTACTCGCGCTCGATGACGATGCCGTTGGCGCGTGCCTCGGTGATGGCGTCGTCGATGCTGCTGCCGGTGCCGGCGTTGCCCGAGTCGAACTGCCAGAACGCTGCCTTGTTGGTCCCGAGGTCAGGGTGGGCGAGCACCGTGTCGGCGGCCGCCTCCTTGAGGTCGAGCGCCGCGGGGAGCTGCTCGTAGTCGACGTCGACGAGTTCCGCTGCGTCCCGTGCCTCGCGCGCCGAGCGGGCTGCGACGACGGCGACGATCTCTCCCGTGAACGCGACGCGGTCGACGGCCATGGACGGGTGGTTGGGGCTCTTCTGATCGGTGGTGATCGCCCAGGCAGTGGGCAGTCCGCCCTGGACGTCCTTGATGTCCTCACCGGTGAGGACCGTGATGACCCCGGTCGCCTCCTTGGCGGCGTCCACGTTGATCGCGGTGATCTTCGCGTGGGCGAACGGGCTGCGGACCATGCAGAGGTGGAGCATCCCGGCCATCTGCATGTTGTCGGTCCACTTGGTCCGGCCGGTGATCAGCCGCCGGTCCTCCTTGCGCTTGCGCGCGCTGCCGATCTCGTTCTCGGGGCTCTGCGCTGGTCGGTCTTCGGTGATGGTCATGAGTGCGAACCTCCTGCGGCCTGCTGGACGGCCTTGACGATGTTGTGGTAGCCGGTGCACCGGCAAAGGTTGCCCTCGAGCCCGACGCGGATCTCCTGCTCCGTCGGGCTGGGGTTCTCGTTGAGCAGGTCGATCGACTGCATGATCATCCCGGGGGTGCAGTACCCGCACTGGAGGGCGTGGCACTCGTGGAAGGCCTGCTGCATCGGGTGGAGCTCGCCGTCCTTGGCCAGCCCCTCGATGGTGGTCACCTCGTGACCGTCCGCCTGGACGGCGAGGACGTTGCACGACTTGACGCTGCGGCCGTCGAGGTGCACGGTGCACGCTCCGCAGTTGCTCGTGTCGCAGCCCACGACCGTGCCGGTCTTGCCGAGCTGCTCTCTCAGGTAGTGGACGAGGAGCATTCTCGGCTCCACTTCGTCCGAGTACTTCTCTCCGTCTACCTGAACACTGATACGGGTCATCCTTGACTCCTCCAGTCGGGGTCGCGCTGTCAGATCGTGCTGCGTCGGGCATGGGGTCGTGCGAGGTCGGGGTGCCGCCCGGCACCCGAACCACCGTCTGGTTCACCGTGCACCGCGCCGGGTGTCGAGCGGAACTCGCCATCCGGGTCGGGGTCGACCTCGCCGAACGGCGAGGTCGCGTCGGTGGGGTCGCTCGACCCGGGTGAGCTGGACGGAGTGTGGTGGTGGATCGGACCGTCGACGGCGGTCAATCGCTCGCCCCGGCCTCCCCAGCGCAGGGCGATGATCTCGGCGGCGATGCTCACCGCGGTCTCCTCGGGCGTCCGCGCGCCGAGGTCGAGGCCGATGGGGCTGGACAGCCTGGCCAGCTCGCCCTCGGTCATGCCGATCTCCCGCAGCCGGGCCATCCGGTCGTCGTGGGTGCGTCGTGACCCCATCGCCCCGATGTAGGCCACCGCAGGCAACCGCAGGGCCACCTCGAGCAGCGGGACGTCGAACTTCGGGTCGTGGGTGAGGATGCAGAGCACGGTGCGCTCGTCGAGGAGCCCGGCCTCCACCTGGGCGGCGAGATAGCGGTGCGGCCAGTCGACGACGACCTCATCGGCATCCGGGAAACGGCTGGCCGTCGCGAAGACGGGACGCGCGTCGCAGACGGTGACCGTGTAGCCCAGGAACTTGCCGACCCTGGCGCAGGCCGCGGCGAAGTCGATGGCCCCGAACACGAGCATCCGGGCGGCCGGGGCATGGACGTCCGCGAAGACGCGCATGCCCTCGCCGCGGCGCTCCCCGTCCGGACCGAAGGTCAGCGTCTCGCTGTGGCCGGCGGCGAGCAGCCCGCGCACGTCGTCCGCCACAGCGTCGTTGGCACGGTCGCTGCCGATGCTTCCCTGTCGTTCGCGCTCGTCGCCCTCGGGACGCACGATGAGGCGCAGCCCGACCCGCGCGGGGTCGGGGTGCTCGACGATGGTCGCGACCGACACCGGACGTCCCGCGGCGATGTCCGCGGCGACGTCACCGAGCTCGGGGAAGGTCGCCTGCGATACCTTCTCGACATAGACGTCGAGGATGCCGCCACAGGTGAGGCCGACGGCGTAGGCATCCTCGTCGCTGACGCCATACCGTTGCAGCACCGGCGCACCTGACTCGACCACCGACTGGGACAGCTCGTAGACGGCCCCCTCGACGCAGCCGCCGGAGACCGACCCGACAGCCTCTCCCCCGGGACCGACGAGCATGGAGGCGCCGGGCTGGCGGGGCGCCGAGCGCCAGGTGGCGACGACGGTGCCGACGCCCACCGTCTCGCCCTGCCCCCACCAGTGCAGCAGCTCGGAGAGGACCTCACGCATCGGCAACCACCTCCGTCAGTGCCTCGAACGTGCGCATCGAGTGGCCGGCCAGGAAATGGTCGCAGTGGGGCAGCGCGGCGAGGATGCCCTGCTGGACCGGCTCGTAGCCCACCTTGCCACGGTGGGGGTTGACCCAGACGACCCGGTGCGAGAGAGCCTGCAGACGACGCATCTGCTCGTCGAGGAGGTCGACACCGCCGCGCTCCCATCCGTCACTGAAGACGACGACGACGGCGCCGCGGGCCATCCCCCGCTGGCCCCACCGGTCGAGGAACGCCTTGAGCGACTCTCCCAGGCGGGTGCCACCTGACCAGTCCGGCACCACCTCGCCGGCCGCGATGAGCGCCCGCTCGGGGTCGCGCTGGTGCAGGGCCTTCGTGACGTGGGTCAGCCGGGTGCCCATGGTGAAGACCTCGACCGGCCGCCCACCCCCGGCCCAGTGGTGGGCCAGGCGCAGCAACGAGTCGGCATAGGCGCTCATCGAGCCGGAGACGTCGACGAGCATCACGATGCGCCGCGGTCGGGTGGCCCGACGGCGCCACGCCAGCGGGCCGGGCTCGCCGAGACGCTCGAGCTGCCGGCGCAGGGTTCGGTGGGCGTCGATCTCCCCCCGGTGCCACGCCGTATGCCGCCCGGACCGGCGCCGCGGCGACGGTCGCCTCATGGACGCGAACAGGCCGGCCATGAGGGCCTTCTCGGCCATGCTCATGGTGCCGACGTCGCGATGGCGCAGGACCTCCGTCGCACTGGCGGTCGCCCTGAGGGCGTCACCGTCGCGCTCCTCGGAGCCCTCCCCGTCGGTGTCGTCGTCGAGGCTCGCCTCCAGCGTCGGCGGCACGGTGGGCGTCTTCCGGGCGCCCCCCTGGGGGTGCTCACCCTGGAACCACTCGGTGAACATCTGGTCGTAGCGCTCGATCTCGTCGGGGCCCGAGCACAAGGTGGCCCGCCCGGCCCAGTAGGTGGCGTGCCGGTCGCCGATGCCGACGGCAGCCACCGCCTCGAGGTAGCCCGCCTCGCGGTCGGGCGTGACCGGCATACCGGAAGCGCGCAGCGCGCGGGCAAATCCGAGCAGGAGCGCGTCGGGGGCGGTGGTCATCCTCAACCGCCGAGGATCCGGTCGAGGCTGGCGCGGACCCGGTCGGCGTCCTCGCGGTACTTCACGGCCACGCCGAGCGTCGCTGCGGCCGTCTCGACGTCGAGGTCGCTGGCGCCGAGGGTGTCCAGGGCCCGGGCCCAGTCGAGGGTCTCCGCGACACCGGGCGGCTTGAGGAGGTCGTCGCGCGAGCGCAGCTGCTGGACGAGCCGCACGACCTGCTCGGAGAGGGCCTGGCTCACCTCGGGCGCGCGGCTGCGGACGATGGCGAGCTCGCGCTCGAGACCCGGGTGGTCGATCCAGTGGTAGAGACAGCGGCGCTTGAGCGCATCGTGCAGCTCGCGGGTGCGGTTGGAGGTGAGGATGACGATCGGCGGCGTGACGGCCTTGATCGTGCCGAGCTCGGGGATGGTGACCTGGTAGGTCGAGAGCACCTCCAGGAGGAACGCCTCGAACTCGTCGTCGGCGCGGTCGATCTCGTCCACGAGCAGGACCACGGGGCTCTCACGCAGGGCGCGGAGCACGGGCCGAGCCAGCAGGAACCGCTCGTCGAACAGCGACTTCTCCACGTCGGCGCCGTGGCCCTCACCGTCGCCGAGGCGGGCCGTGGTCTCGAGCGCGCGCAGGTGCAGGATCTGGCGGGGGAAGTCCCAGTCGTAGAGCGCCTGGGACGCGTCGATGCCCTCGTAGCACTGGAGCCGGATCAGCGGTATGTCGAGGCCCTGCGCGAGGGCCTCGGCCAGCGCAGTCTTGCCGGTGCCCGGCTCTCCCTCGAGCAGGAGGGGCCGGCCGAGCCGCAGGGCGAGGAAGGCGACCGTGGCGAGCGCGTCGTCGGTGAGGTAGCCCGTCCCCCGCAGGAGCTCGTCCAGCTCCTTTGCCGAGGTGAGTGACGGTTCCATGACTAGATCATGCATGATCTTTTGCCATCAGGACAGGGACTCGCGCGTATCCACGTCAAAACCGTGGGCCAGGTCGCCGCACTCGACGAGCTCGACGGTGCGCGCCGACAGGAAGTCCCTGGCCCCCCGGTCGCCGACGGCGCAGGAGATCACCGCCGGCCAGTGCTCGCGGCCGATGACCACCGGGTGCCCCGGCACCCCGTCGTATGCCGCACGGGCGAGGACGGCGCTGCCGTCACCAGCGGCCCCGTCACCAGCTGCCCCGGTGACCCTCTCGACGACGTCGGGTCCGACGTCGGGCAGGTCGACGAGGCTGATGACGGCGACGGTGGAGTCCGTCGCCAGCAGGTGGGCCAGGCCCGCCCGGAGCGAGGCCCCCATCCCCTCCACCCAGTCATCCGCCACGACGAGCGTGACGTCCTGGTCGGTGAGCAGCGCTGCCGCCGGCCCGCTCTCGGCGCCGAGGACGACGACGACCGGGGCGCAGCCACCACGGCGCAGGACCCTGACGCTCCGACGCAACCACGAGGTCCCGTCCGGGTCGTGGACCAGGGCCTTGGGGGTGCCCATCCGGCGGCCCGCGCCGGCAGCGAGGAGGACACCGGCGGGTCGGCGGTGACCTTGTGCAGCGGGAGGCGCGGGGCGGGTCTCCATGGGTCCACCCAACCACGCCGGTCCCCACCGCTCTTGGGCGTCCACCACCCCTGGAGGTCCGCGAAGGTCCGCGGAGGCCGCGTCGCGCCGGCGTGGTGCCCGCGTCAGGACGCGGGGGGGACGGGCTCGTGGAGGCAGAGGATATTGCCCTCGGTGTCGCTGAACCACGCCGCCTTCTCGGACCCGAGGACGCAGACGTGGTCCGTCGTCCTGAGGTCCGGCAGGTCGTCGTCGAGAAAGGAGACGCCGCGGCTCTCGAGGTCCGAGATCTCCGCGACGATGTCCGTGACCTCGAAGCTGAGCACCGTGTGCTTGCTCTGGGCACCCCGCTCGGTCGCATTGGGGCGATCATCGAGCCCGAGCCTGCATGGAGCAGGTGGTTGCCGCTGGGCTCGGTGCCGGCGTCCACCAGACCGAGCCGGTCCCGGTAGAAGACCGTGGCGCGCTCGATGTCGGTGACCGGCAGGACTGCGGTGAGAGGGACGGACGTGATCATGGCCTGACCTCCGGTTGTGAGTCTCTGCCCTGCCCAGACCCTCAGTGTCTGCCAACAGCCGGGGTGCGGCCATCGTCAATCCTGGTGGTTCGCGAGCCGCGCCGAGTGTGCAGCGGGGCCCGGCCCCCGCACCGCTGAGGAGCTGCTCAATCCGGGTGAGGGATCCGGGCCGCGTGCACCCGCGCGTGGGCGATCGCCTCGGGCGTGGTGGCGAAGAGGTGACGCTCATGGGCGAGGCTGTCGTAGACCCCGAGCGCCTGCAGCATCGGGTCGTGCCGCAGGGGCACACCCGAGAGGAGCACCCTGGTGCCGCGGCGCTCGAGCTTCTCGATGGTGTCGCGCAGCACCGCCGACCCGGTCGTGTCCAGGGTCGCGACCCTCGACATGCGCAGGATCACCACCCGGACATCGCTGAGCTCGCTGAGCTCGAGAAGGGCATGGTGGGCCCCACCGAAGAAGAGCGGACCGTCGAGCCGATAGGCGACGATGTGCTCGTCCATCAGCGCAGCCGCCTCGTCGTCGGCGTCCGGGCCCTCGATCGAGACCTCGACGAGCTGGGTCGTCTTCGCGAACGAGCGGAGGGCGAACGCGCCCGCAGTGACGATGCCGAGCAGCACGGCGGTGACGAGGTCGACGACGACGGTCGCGAGGGCGACGAGGCCGATCACGACCCCCTCGCTCCTCGAGGAGCGGAGCAGGGCCCGGAGGCTGGACACCTCCACCATGCGGATGGCGGTGGCGATGAGGACCCCTGCCAGGGCCGCGAGGGGGATGTGGCTGACGACCGGACCGAGCACGAGGACCACCAGGAGCAGTGCGACGGCGTGGACGATCGAGGACAGCCGTGACGTCGCCCCGCTGCGGACGTTGACCGCGGTCCTGGCGATCGCCGCCGTGGCGGGCATCCCCCCGAAGAGCGGACTCACGAGGTTGGCCATGCCCTGACCGAACAGCTCGCGGTCGGGGTCATGGCGCTCCGAGACGCTCATTGCATCGGAGACCGCCGCGGACAGGAGGCTCTCCAGGGCGCCGAGGGCGGCAACGGCGAGCGCGGGCAGGACGAGGCTGCGCAGGTCGACCCAGCCGATGGTGGGGATGCTCGGGACCGGCAGGCCCGGCGGCAGCGGGCCGATGGTGGCCAGCGGCAGGTGGGCCCACACGACGAGGACGGTGGTCGCGACGATCGCCAGCAGCGACGCCGGGACGGCGGGTCGGAACCGGCCGATGAGGAGCATCCCGCCGGCGACACCGGCCGCGATCCCCGCCGGCCACCACTGCGGAGCGGACACCCAGGCGAGCACGGCGTTGCCCGCGACGGCCAGGACGCCCTCTCCCGTCGGGGCGATCCCGAGGGCGCCGGGCACCTGCTGGAGCCCGATGATCACCGCGATCCCCAGGGTGAAGCCCTCGATGACCGGCAGCGGGAGGTAGGTGATGTACCGGCCCAGTCCGGCGATGGCCATGCCGATGAGGGCGAGACCGGCCAGGACCCCGACCACGAGGACGCCGCTGACGCCGTGCGCCGCGAAGATCGGCAGGAGGACGACGGTCATCGCGCCGGTCGGACCGCTCACCTGCACGTGGCTGCCCCCGAAGAGCGCGGCCACGACCCCGGCGACGATGGCCGTGACGAGGCCGGCCTGGGCCCCCAGCCCGCTGGAGATGCCGAAGGCCAGGGCCAGCGGCAGGGCCACGACGCCGACGGTGAGGCCGGCGACCACGTCCTTGCGTGGTCGGCGGCCCATGGCCGTCAGGTCGGCGCGGCGGGGCATCAGGGCACGGATCCGCGCCACCACCCAGGACAGTGCGGCTGCCAGCCCCTCAGGGGATCGCTCGGTCGGGCGCAGCGGAACGCTCATGTCTCTCCTGGGTGCGATGACGTCACGAGTCTTGCCCGCCCCGCGGGTGGGCAGGGCGGACCTAGGTCCCCGCTTCGAGCGGTCCCGCCGAGCAGGTCGGGTCCCGTCACAGCGGTTCGAACGCCACGACCGTCACGACCGGCTCACCGGCGCCGTCCGAGGCGACGAGGTCGACGTCCGCCGTGATCCGCCAGTCGTGGTCGCCCTGCGGGTCGTCGATGACCTGGACCACCCGCCACACGTCCCGCTGCCTGGCGATCTGCAGCAGCTCCGGGCCGCGGGCCTCCTGCCCTGCCCCCAGGTCGTCGTGCTCGGCGTAGTAGGCCTCCCCCGCCTCCTGCCAGTCCTGCGCGGACCACCCGGGCGGGTCCGTCTCGAGCTCGGACAACGCCAGCCACCGTCGGCGCGACAGCAGGTCCACCCGACGGAACATCGCGTTGCGGACCATCACCCGGAAGGCACGTTCGTTGCCGGTGACCGGGCGGGGAGCAGCCGTGACCGAGTCGGGCGTTACCGGCACCCCCTCTTCGCGGTCGGGGTCGGTCAGGGCCTCCCACTCGTCGAGGAGGCTGGAGTCGGTCTGGCGTACCACCGCGCCGAGCCACTCGATGACGTCGAGGACGGGGTCGGTCTTCGCGTGGTCAGGCACGGTCTGGCGCAGTGCCTTGTAGGTGTCGGAGAGATAGCGCAGGACGACGCCCTCCGAGCGGGTCAGGCCGTAGAACGCGACGAGCTCACCGAAGGTCATCGCCCGCTCGTACATGTCGCGCACGACGGACTTCGGTGACAGCGCGGTCTCCGGGACCCATGGGTGGGTCTGGCGGTAGGTCGTGAACAGCGCTCCGAGCAGCTCCTCGAGGGGCTTGGGCCAGGTCACCTCCTCGAGCAGCTCCATCCGCTCCTCGTACTCGATCCCGTCGGCCTTCATCTGCGCGACGGCCTCGCCGCGGGCCGCGAACTGCTGCGACATGAGGATCGCGCGGGGATCCTCCAGGGTTGCCTCGACCACCGAGAGCACATCGAGCGGGTATGCCGGGGAGTCGGGATCGAGGACGTCCACGGCTCCCAGCGCGAAGGCGGACAACGGCTGGTTGAGGGCGAACCCCAGCTGGAGGTCCTCGACGAGACGGGCCATCCGGCCGTGCTCGTCCGGGGCGTCGAGCTGCTCGACGACCCCCGCGGCCAGGAGGGAACGGTAGATCTGGACGGCCTGTCGGACGTGGCGCACCTGGCGCCGCGGCTCCTCGTGGTTGTCGCGCAACAGGCGCCGCATCGCGGTAAACGGGTCCTCCTGTCGGGCCAGGACGTTGAGCACCATCGAGTGGCTGACCCGCATCCTCGAGACGAGCGGCTCGGGCTGCGCGGCGACGATCTTCGCGAAGGTGTCCTCGGACCAGTTGACGAAGCCGTCGGGCGCCTTCTTGCGCTGGATCCGGCGTTGCTTCTTGAGATCGTCGCCGGCCTTGGCGACCAGGCGGGCGTTCTCGACGGCGTGGTCCGGCGCCTGGACGACGACGGTGCCTGCGGTGTCGTAGCCGGCGCGACCCGCCCGCCCGGCGATCTGGTGGAACTCCCTCGCCTTGAGCAGGCGCTGGCGCGTCCCGTCGAACTTCGTCAGGCCGGTGAACAGGACGGTCCGGATGGGCACGTTGATCCCGACGCCGAGGGTGTCGGTGCCGCAGATGACCTTGAGCAGCCCCTGCTGGGCGAGCTGCTCGACGAGCCGGCGGTACTTGGGCAGCATGCCGGCGTGGTGGACGCCGATGCCGTGCCGCACGAGCCGCGAGAGCGTCCGGCCGAAGCCGGCCGAGAAGCGGAACCCGCCGAGGAACGCGGCGATCTGGTCCTTCTCGGCGCGGCTGCAGACGTTGACCGACATGAGGGCCTGGGCGCGTTCGAGGGCGGCGGCCTGGGTGAAGTGGACGACGTAGACCGGGGCCCGGTGGGTGGCGAGCAGCTCCTCCAGCGTCTCGTGCAGCGGCGTCATGGCCCAGTGGTAGGTCAGCGGGACGGGGCGCTCGACCGAGGTGACGACCGCCGTGGGCCGCCCGGTCCGCCGGACGAGGTCCGCCTCGAAGCGCTCGGTCTCCCCCAGCGTCGCCGACATGAGGACGAACTGGGCCCGGGGCAGCTCGAGCAGGGGCACCTGCCAGGCCCAGCCGCGGTCCGGCTCGGAGTAGAAGTGGAACTCGTCCATGACCACTTGGGCGACGTCGGCGCGCGCCCCCTCTCGCAGGGCGACGTTGGCCAGCACCTCGGCCGTGCAGCAGATGATCGGCGCCGCGCTGTTCACCGCGGCGTCCCCGGTCATCATCCCCACCCGGTCTGCCCCGAACGCGTCGCACAGCGCGAAGAACTTCTCCGAGACGAGGGCCTTGATCGGGGCGGTGTAGAAGGTCCGACCTCCGGCGGCGAGGGCGGCGAAGTGGGCGCCCACGGCGACCAGGCTCTTGCCCGATCCGGTGGGGGTGGCGAGGATGAGGTTGGAGCCGGAGACGACCTCGATCAGGGCCTCCTCCTGGGCGGGATAGAGGCTCAGGCCCTGCCGGGTCACCCAGTCGCCGAACGCCTCGAACACGGCGTCCGCGTCGGGCGGGGCGTCCCAGGTCGCCAGGATCTCCGCGAGGGTCATTGCTCCCGTCCTCTCGAGACGATCCGGTCGAACACCGCCAGGTGCTCGTCCACCATCCGGCTGGCGCTGAACCGGTCGACCGCGTCCTGACGGCAGGTCGAGCGCTCGATCTCGGGGAGCCGGCCGACGGCGCGGACCGCCTCGTCGACGTCCGCGACGAGGAACCCGGTCGCCCCGTCGCGCACGAGCTCCGGCATCGACCCGAGGGGGGTGGCGATCACCGGTGTCCCGGTCGCCAGGGCCTCGACGACGGACAGGCCGAACGGCTCGGCGAAGCTGATGAGGTGCAGCAGGGCCCCGGCCCCGCCGAGCAGGGCGTCCCGCTCGACCGGGCCGACCGGCCCGGCGTAGGACACCGCGATCCCGTCGACGTGGGGAAGCACCGCGTCGCGGAAGTAGGCCTCGTCCTGGACGATCCCCGCGATGACGAGCGGCATCCCGGCCCGGCGGGCCACCTCCACGGCCATATGGGTCCCCTTGTGCGGGTGGATCCGGCCGAGGAAGAGCAGATAGTCGCCGGGTGCGGGGACGAAGGTGAAGTCCGCTACCTCGATCCCGTGGTGGATCGTCGCGGCGTAGTGCAGGTCGGGGTGCCGGTTCGCGTCACTGATGGCGACGTAGTGCGCGACGTCGTCGTAGGCGCGGTAGACCTCCACGATGTCGGGCGAGGAGAACCCGTGGATCGTCGTGACGACCGGCGTGCTGACCAGGCGGCTGTAGGTCAGGGGCATGAAGTCGAAGTGGTTGGCGAGGACGTCGAACTCCCCGGCCCGCTCGAAGGCGGCGGCGTTGTGCAGCCCCTCGCAGACCTTCGCGTCGAGGGTGCGGTCCTCCTCGTAGCCCCCCGGGCTCGTCGCGTGCAGCCGCGCCGCGGTCCGCGAGTCGGCGCTGGCAAAGAGGGTGACCTCGTGACCGCGGGAGACGAAGCCCTCGGTCAGGGTGGACGCCACCTGCTCCCACGGCCCGTAGCCGAGCGGGGGCAGACGGTGGGCGATGGAGGCGATGACGCCAATCCTCACGGATCCCCGATCGGGAGTCGACGGCATACGCGCACCGGCGGTGCCCGACCGCGTCGGTGGGCGCGACCCTACCCGTGTCGGCGGGTTGTCGCCTTCACGTCAACGGGCGACGGACCCCTGCGGCTGTTAGGCTCCCGCCATCGGTTGCCCCAGTTGGACGGGGCACTGTCATCGACAAGGACGTCGTGATCGAACCGCCCCCGTGGGTCCCCCGGGGTGGACCGCGGCGCACTCTGCGCGAACGTGCGGCCTTCGAGATGGCCGTCCTCGGCGTCGGGCTCGGCGCTGAACCGGCTCGAGAAGGACCCTCCATGGCACCATCGTTTGGCATCCTCAGCACCTATCCCCCGACCCAGTGCGGCCTGGCCACCTTCAGCGCCGCCCTCGTCGAGGCCCTTCAATCACCCCGGGACAGCGTCGGCGTCATCGGGCTGGTCGACGTCCTGGACGTGCACCGCCCGCCAGAGGTACGCCACCAGTGGGTGCGCGGGCAGGCTGGCGGTGCGGCAGTCGCCGCGGCAAAGCTGAACGGGTACGACGTCGTCCTCGTCCAACACGAGTACGGCATATTCGGGGGCCCGGACGGGTCCGACGTCCTCGACGTCGTGCGCGCTGTCGAGGCGCCCGTCGTCGTCGTGCTCCACACGGTCCTCGTCACGCCGACCCTGCGGCAGAAGGCGATCCTCGATGAGCTCGTCCTGCTGGCGGACACGGTGGTGACAATGACCCACACGGCGATGGACCGGCTCGTCGCGAACTATCGGGTGGACCCCGCCAAGGTGCGGGTCATCCCGCACGGCGCGGCGGACACCCGCTCCCACCCGGTCCGGGCCGTGGGGGGCGACGGTCCCCCGGTCGTGCTCACCTGGGGGCTCATCGGTGTGGGGAAGGGGATTGAGTGGGGTATCTCGGCGATGGCCGCCCTCCGGGACATCGACCCGACGCCGAGCTACCACGTCGTGGGTGAGACCCACCCCAAGGTCGTCGAACGCGAGGGTGAGCGCTACCGCGAGGCCCTGCAGTCCAGCGCCCGGGCGCTCGGGGTCGAGGACCTCGTCACCTTCGACGGGCGCTACCTCGCGACGGGTGAGCTCCAGTCCCTCGTCCAGGAGGCGGACGTGGTCCTGCTGCCCTACGACTCCCGCGACCAGGTGACCTCCGGTGTCCTCGTCGAGGCCGTGACCGCAGGCAAGCCGGTGGTCTCCACCGCGTTCCCCCATGCCGTCGAGCTGCTCTCCAGCGGCGCGGGGATCCTCGTCCCCCGCCAGGATCCCGCGGCCATCGCCGCCGCCCTGCGTCGGGTGCTGACGGAACCGGGTCTGGCGCAGGAGATGGCCGCCGAGGCCGACCGGATCGCCCCCGCGCTGTTGTGGTCGGCGGTGGCCGAGCAGTACCGGGACGTGGCCGCGCGGGCGCTGGGCACCAGCCTGGCCCGGGTCAGTGCATGACTCCCCCCCGCCTGTCGTTCGAGCACCTCGTGAGACTCACTGACGCAGTCGGCCTGTTCGAGCACGCCGAGCTGACCCAACGCCGCGTCGAGCACGGCTACTGCGTCGACGACGTGGCGCGCGGGTTGGTCGTCACCGCGCGTGAGCCGGACCCCGAGCCGCGGACCGTGGCCCTTTCCCGGACCTACCTGACCTTCCTAGCGGGGGCCCAGGACCCGGCGGGCGGCGTCCGCAACCGACTCGGGATCGAGGGCGCCTGGCAGGACGGCCCGACGGTGGAGGACTGCTGGGGACGCGCGCTGTGGGGGTTCGGTACGGCGGTGGCCCGCGCACCACGGCTCGAGGACGAGGCACTCGCGCTGTTCAACGTCAGCGCAAGGCGGCGCTCGCCGCACACCCGGGCGATGGCCTTCGCCGCCCTCGGCGCGGCAGAGGTGCTGGGGGTCCACCCCGGTCACCGGGCCGCGCGCGACCTGCTGGCCGATGCGGCACGCCTGATCGGCTCCCCTTCGCCGGACCCGTGCTGGCGCTGGCCCGAGCCGCGGCTGCGCTACGCCAACGCCGCGCTGCCCGAGGCGCTCCTGGCCGCCGGGTCCATGCTCGACGAGCCCCTCTGGCTGACCGACGGCCTGACCATGCTGCGCTGGCTGCTCGACGTCGAGACGGACGGGGACCACCTCTCGCTGACCCCGGCCGGCGGCTGGTCGCTCGGGGAGCCACGACCGGGCTTCGACCAGCAACCCATCGAGGTGGCCGCGCTGGCCGATGCCTGCGCTCGAGCCCATCACGTCACCGGCGAGCCCGCCTGGGGCGAGGGCCTGCGCAGGTGCGAGGCATGGTTCGACGGGGCGAACGACATCGGCATCCCGCTCGTCGACGAGGACAGCGGCGGTGGCTGCGACGGCCTGGAGGCGGACGGACGCAACGAGAACCAGGGCGCCGAGTCGACCCTGGCGCTGCTCGCCGTCCGGCAGCTGGGCCGCCGCGTCCTGGTGGCGGTCCCATGAGCGACGACCCCCAGCTCGTGCGCCGCGGGGACGTCGTCCTGCGGCCGGACGACCGCAGGGTGCTCGCCCGGCCCTTCCTGCCCGGCCAGGAGCTCCCGCAGCACGGGATCTCCCGGGCGGAGGCGGTGATCGAGCGGCTGTCGGGCATGTCCGACGAGGACGTCTCCCGCACGCTGGCGGCGACCCTCGAGGCCTTCTCGGACCGCCACCGCGATCTCCGGGCGATCTTCCGCGAGCACTTCGGGCTCATCGCCCACCGGCTGCCGGACTCGAGCCGGGTGTCGCAGGAACGATCCGAGCTCATGGGCGCCTACCTCACCCAGGAGTTCGCCATCGAGGCGGCCGCGCTGTTCAACCCCTCCATCGTCGAGCACCCGGACCAAGACGGGGTCGGACCGGGGGCGGTGCGCTTCATCATGAGCATGCGGGCCGTGGGCGAGGGACACCTGTCGAGCATCGAGTTCCGCACCGGGACCCTCACCGCCGACGGCGCCGTCGGGCTCGACGAGCCCGGGACCCGTCTCACCACGGGCCGGACCACCCCGATCCCGATGTCCACGGACTTCCTGCGCGAGGCGCTCGACGAGGGGGGAGACGCGTTCACGGCCGAGAGCGTCCTGCGCCAGCTACCCGCCCGTTTCACCCCCGACCAGCTCGAGAGCGTGCTGGCCTCCAGCGAGCAGGACCGCAAGGGCTGGAACCGCCACGACGGGCTGATCGAGCGGATCCGGAGGGTGGCCGCGAGCTGTTACGAGCTGACGTTCCCGCCGGGGCGGGACCTGTCCGAGTGCGTCATCCACCCCAGCAGCGCCGCGGAGAGCCACGGGCTCGAGGACGCCCGGTTCGTGAGGTTCGTCACCGAGGACGGCAGCGCGACCTACTACGCCACCTACACGGCATACGACGGGTCGGCGATCGCCCCGCACCTGCTGCGCACCGACGACTTCACGACCTTCTCCATCCGCCAGCAGATCGGGCCGGCCGCCAAGAACAAGGGGATGGCCCTGTTTCCCCGACACATCCGTGGCCGGTTCTGGAGCCTGTCACGGTGGGACCGCGAGAGCATCAGCGTGGCCAGCTCACCCGACGCGCTGCGCTGGGGGCGCCCGGTCACCATCCAGAGCCCCCGCCGTCCCTGGGAGATGATCCAGCTCGGCGCCTGCTCCTCGCCGCTGGAGACCGACCGGGGCTGGCTGGTGTTCACCCACGGGGTCGGGCCGATGCGCACCTACTCCATCGGCGCGATCCTGCTGGACCTCGACGACCCCACCGTGGTCCTCGGGGTCCTGCCCGAGCCCCTGCTCACCCCGAGCGCCGACGAGCGCAACGGCTACGTCCCCAACGTCGTCTACTCGTGCGGCGCGCTGGTCCACGGGCGCAGCGTGGTGCTGCCCTACGGTTGCAGCGACTCCTCGATCCGGTTCGCCTTCGTCGACCTCCCCGGTCTCCTCGACCGCCTGACCTCATGACTCCGAGCCAGGAGGAGACCCCGACCATGCACCCCCTGACGGGCCTGCTCGGGCCCTTTGCCGCCTCGCTCGGTCTCGAGCTCGTGCGGGCGGACGGCGACGAGGTCTCGGCGCGGTGGTCGGGTCGGACCGCGTTGCACCAGCCCTACGGCATCGTCCACGGCGGTGTCCACTGCAGCGTCGTCGAGACCCTCGCCAGCATCGGCGCCGCGCTGTGGCTCGGCGACAGGGGCAAGGTCGTGGGGGTCAGCAACTCGACCGACTTCTACCGCGCCGTCACGGACGCCGGCCTCACCTCCATCGCCACGCCCCTGCACCGAGGGCGCTCGCAGCAGGTCTGGGTCGTCGAGACCCGCGACGGTGGGGACCGGCTCGTCTCGCGCGGGCAGGTGCGCCTCCAGAACCTCGGTGGAACAGCCGGGGCCACCCCGGACGTTGTGGCCACATGAGCACCCACGAGATGAGCACCCACGCGCAGTCCATGCAAGCCGTCTGGAACGACACCGTCATCGCCGAATCGGCCGCCACCCTCGTCGTGGAGGGCAACCACTACTTCCCCCGGTCCTCGGTCGGCGAGAGCTTCCTCCAGGGCAGCGACACCACCACGGTGTGCCCGTGGAAGGGCACCGCGTCCTACCTCTCACTCACCGTCGAGGGCGACACCAACACCGACGCCGCGTGGTACTACCCCGAGCCCAAGGCAGAGGCTGAGCAGATCCGCGACCACGTCGCATTCTGGCGCGGGGTGACGGTGCGCCCCAGCCCCGGTCAGTAGTCCGCCAGGCGCCGCGCGAGATCAGGCAGCGACGGCGCCTCGACGTCGGGGCGCTCGAAGAACGACGGGTAGCCCACGCCACCGCGGTTGAGCCATCCCGTCGACAGCCCGGCCCGGTGGGCGCCGTGGATGTCCCACGGGTGGACGGCGACGAGCATCGCCTCCGCTGCCGCCACTCCGCACGCCTGCACGGCATACCCGTATGCCGTGGCGGCGGGCTTCCACTGCGGCGCGTCCTCGACGGAGAGCACCCTGTCGACGTACGGTCGAAGACCGTTGCGCTCGATCAGCCCCTGGGCGATCGCGGCCGCGCCGTTGCTGAGCGTGACGAGGGTGATCCCCATGTCGTGGAGATCCCGGATCCCCTCGACGACGTCGGGGTGGACGGGCAGGGACGCGAAGCCCTTCATGACGTGGCGGACTGCCGAGTCCAGGTCGGGGACCAGCCCGGCGAGGGCGGGTCTCAGGGACTGGGAGGCCAGCTCGGCGAAGGACGGGTTGTCGCCGGTGATCGTGAGGGCGAAGCCGTCCCGCAGCAGGCCGGCGAACCAGGTGGCGGCCAGGTGAGCGGGCGCGCCGACGGAGACGAAGCGCTCGGCCATCGGGCCCATGTCGGAGAGCGTCTCGTTGACGTCGAAGACGATGAGGCGCGGGCGGCGTGGCTCGCGGGGGGCGGTGGTGGCGTCGGTCTGCGGGTCCTCGAGGGGGTCGGTCATGTCGGGCTCCTGGTGTCGGTCTCGTCGGTCAGGTCGGTCAGGTCGGTCTCGTGGGTAACGCTGGGTTCACGGGTGGGCCGGTCGGTGGGTCGGTGGAGGCACCCGGCCAGGTCCCGGCCCAGATCTGGAGGTGGCCGGCCCTCGCGGAGAGGTGGGTGACGTCGTCGCACTCGCGCGCGAGGGCACTCCACGGGTGCGCAGCGATGTCGGCGCCGCCGAGCCGGCAGGCCAGCCGGGCCAGGGGCGCCAGGACCCGGCCTCGACCGGTGGGCTCGGCCATGTCCACGACGACGATCCGGGTGCCGGGGCGGGCCAGCGCGGTGGCCGCTGTCCAGGCCTGCTGCCACGGGGTCACCAGGGAGAGCGAGTAGGTGAAGAGGATGGCATCGACCGGCCTCTCCACGGCGATGGGTGGCTCGAGGAGCACGCCCGCCAATGAGCCGAGCTGTCGGGCGTCGTGCTGCACCAGGTGGACGTTCGGGGGCGGCGGCGAGCCCAGCTTGCGTCGGGCCGTGCGCAGCATGTCGTTGCTCGCGTCCACGCCGACGACGTGACCGCGGGGCCCGACCGCCTCGCGCAGCAGCGGGAAGTCGAGCCCGGTCCCGCAGCCCACGTCCACGACCACGTCACCGGCTGACAGGCCCAGCAACGGGATCCCCGCGACCCGGCCGGCCCGATAGACGGGCCACTCGAGGGACAACACGTCGTAGAGCGGTGCGATCGCCGTGTAACGCTCATGCATGCCGTGCTCCTCGACGCTGGGTCGCCATGCTCTGTTCGGGCGCCCCCCACTGTGCCGCACCGGACCGGGCCCCTCGTCGTCGGGGGCGACGCTCTGTACGGTGAGGCCCGGGCACGGTCGTGCCTGCGGGTGGTCATTGCCCCAACCGCGACGTCATCTCCCACGGAGACGCTCTTGATCCCGGCGAACAGGCCCCGACGGCACCGGCTCAGCGACGACCGCGACCGCCGCGACGAGTGGGACCTGCTGTTGGTCGTGGGCGGGACGGCGGGCATCGTCGGCGCAAGGACCGCGGCGCGTCTGGGGCCCGCGTGCTGCTCGTCGAGAGGGCCCGGCCCGGCGGCGACTGCCTGTGGACGGGGTGCGTGCCGTCCGAGGCGCTGCTGGCTGCCGCAGCAGCAGCCGGGTCGGCCCGATCGGCGGGCCGGCTCGGCATCGAGGTCCCCGTCGTCGACGTGCAGTTCGACCGGGTCATGGAGCACGTGCGCTCGTCGATCGCCCACATCGCTCCCCTCGACTCGACGGAGGCGCTCGAGGCGGTCGGCGTCCATGACCTGTGGGGCCGCGCGATGTTCACGGGGCCGAGGACGGTCACGGTCGACGGCCGGCTCGTTACTTTCCACCAGGCGCTGCTGGCCACCGGTGCCTCCCCGTTCTTGCCTTCGGTCCCGGGGCTGGCGGACGCCGCCCCCTGACGAGCGGCACCGTCTTGGGGCTGACGTCCTTGCCGCAGCGCCTGAGCGTCCTCGGCGGTGGCAGCATCGGCTGCGACCTCGGCCAGGCCTTCGCCCGGCTCGGCACCCAGGTCACGATCATCGAGGGCGCGCGCCGCATCCTGCCCCATGAGGACCCTGACGCCTCCGCCGTCCTCGCCACCTCACTCGCTCGGGACGGCGTGACGCTTCGCACCGGGGTCAGCGCCGTCTCGGTGGAGACCTCAGCCGCCGGAGGCGCGGCGGCCCGGCTTGCTGACGGGTCGAGCGTGCCCCACGACCGGCTCCTCGTGACCGTCGGGCGACCCCCCCGCACCGAGTCCCTGGGCCTGGAGGCGGCAGGCGTTGACATCGACCGGAAGGGGTTCGTCATCGTCGACCCGCGGCTGAGGACGACCAACCCACGGATCTGGGCCGCGGGCGACCTGACCGGGCATCCCCAGTTCACCCATGTCGCTGGCGTGCACGGCAGCACCGCCGCCACCAATGCCGTACTCGGGCTGCGTCGCCCGGTCTCCACCACCGCCGTACCCAGGGTGACGTTCACCCAGCCGGAGGTGGCTGCTGTCGGCCTTCCCACCGATGGGTGCCAGGCGCGGCTGCGGGTGATCCGGTGGCCGAACGAGCACGTCGACCGGGCTGTGGCCGAGGACAGCACCGAGGGCTTCACCACGATCCTCGTCGACCGCCGCGGCATCATCAGGGGAGCGACGGTCGTCGGGCCCCGGGCCGGGGAGACGCTCGGCGAGCTCACCCTCGCGGTGACCCGGCGCCTCAGGACGCGGCACCTGGCCACGACCACCCATCCCTATCCGACGTTCAACGACGGGCCGTGGAACGCGGTCGTCGCCGACGTGCATGACCGGCTGGCTGCGCCGCGGACCGCACGTCTGGTGACGGCCATGGGGTCCGTCCGGCGATGGGCCCTGGACCGCACGTCATCTCAGGGCGAGGTATCCCGCCGCGACGCGGTGCGCGGCACTCACCCCGACGACGGCCGCCCAGACGCTGGCGATCACCCCTGAGAACTGGGGCAGGACAAGCCACAGGCTGTGCACGACGATCGTCTCGGCCCCCTCTGCCACCCCGGCCGGGAAGGTGAGAGACCGCCCGTCGTCACGGCATCGACCGGTCCGCTCCGTGATCGAGGAGAACGCGAGGCAGGCCGCGCCGTTCACGTAGTAGGCGAGCAGCACGCACAGGAAGGGCAGCCAGGTCGCGCCCTCCCCCGAGGTCGCCCCCACGGCCACACCGACAACGGTCGAGCCGTAGACCGTGAAGTCCGCCATGACGTCAAGGAAGCCCCCCGCCCGTGACGGAGCCACGTCCGAGTGACGCAGGGCCTGCGCCTCGCGTCGCCGGGCCAGGGGCCCGTCCAGACCGTCACCCGCGCGTGACGCCAGCCAGAGGGCCAACGACACCCACCACAGCTGGGTGGCTGCCGCGGCCGCACTGGCCAGCCCGAGCACCAACCCGGCTCCGGTCAGCCGGTTGGGGCTGAGCCACGGGACGTCGATCCTCGCCGCCGCACGGCGCAGAGGGCCGTCGAGGGCGTCGCGGATCCTCTTGTCCCACAAAGCTACTGCGTCCTCACGCCGGAGGGACCCATCAAGCGGGACCTGCCCCACCGAGCACCCGGGGTGCGGCCGGCGGCAGGAGATCAACGTCGGCCTGGGGCCACTGCGTCATGTCGTCACCGAGCGCCATCAACTGGCGGACCTGTTCGACGCACCACGGCGAGACCGGCCGCTCCCCCGCAGCGACCTGGCGGGCGCAGGTCCGCCAGTCCACCCACTCGACCTCGCCGACCTCGCTCGGGTCGAGCACGAGGGGTCGTCCGCGGTCGAGCCACCCCATGTAGACGGGGCACCGTTCGTTTTCGACGATGCCGTCCATCTGGGCCCGGTAGGCGAACGCGGGCAGGACCAACCTCAGCCCACGCACCTGCGCGCCGAGCTCGACCCGGGCCCGGCGGGACACCGCCTCGGGCAGGCACTCACCGGGCGCAGGGTGGCCGCAGACCGAGTTGGTCCAGAGGCCGGGGAAGACCCGTTTGTCCGCGGCCCGGCGCGTCAGGAGCAGCTCGCCGTCGTCCGAGAACAGGTAGGCCGAGAAGGCGAGGTGCAGCGGGGTGTGCCCGTGGTGCACCTCTCGCTTCGGTGCGGTGCCGATGGCCTCGCCCTGCGCGTCGAGCAGGACGACGGTCTCCACGCTCACCACGGCGCGCGTCCCGGCGCGTCGGTCAGCACGGCATACCTCCATCCCGGTTGAACCTCGGTTGCCTCACCGACGGCCGCGAGCGCGGCATACCGCCCCAGCGGGAGGGCGTCGGTCACCTCGGGCTGCGCGTGACGGTCCGACGGCAGGACGCCGGACACGGCGGCAGGGTGGCTCACCCGACCACCCTAGACACCCGGGCACCATCGCGTCCCACGCGGCCCTCCGGCGCTCTGGGGCGCCCTGCGCTGGGCCCAGGACCATCTCGCCGGCTGCGCCCGGGCTGTGGCCAGCCACCCCGGCCCGGGCATCGCCGTGGCGACCTCATCGCGCTCCTGGCCGTCGCGGCCGGTCACGACCAGTGCGTCGCCTGCGCCGCTCGTGCTCGTCGGCGCCTCCGTCGCCCACGGTGCTCGGCCCGGGTGGTCCGCGGTCGCTCGGTGACCGGGCGGCGCCCGGCTCATGCCTCCTGCTGGCGGCCGTCGCCATCGCCCGGGTCGACGTCGCGAGGCAGGCGCTGCGCGGGGGAGCCACGGCTGACCGGGGCGGTCGCTGTCGCTGCGGGAGACCGGCGGTGCCACGATGGAACCATGACCAGTGCCGCGCCCCGCCCCACCGAGACCGTGGACGCCGTGGTCATCGGCGGGGGCCACCACGGCCTGGTGGCCGCCACCACGCTCGCGGACGCGGGGTGGGACGTGGTCCTGCTCGAGGCGAGGGACAAGGTCGGGGGCGCCATCTCCTCGGTGGAACGGGAGGGGTGGGTGCTGGACGAGTTCAGCGCCTGCCACCCCCTTGCTGCAGCCTCCCCCGTGCTGCGCGCTCTCGACCTGCAGTCCCACGGCCTGCGCTGGCAGCGGTCCGAGGTCGTCCTGAGCCACCCGTCCTCCCCCGAGGACGAGCGGGGGGCGACCATCCACGCAGACCCCGAGCGCACCGCCGCTGCGCTCGCCGACGAGCACCCCGCCGACGGACGGGCGTGGCTGGACCTCGTGGAGGAGTGGCAACGCCTCAAGGGGCCGATGCTCGACGCGCTGCTGACCCGGTGGCCGCCGGTGGCCCCCGGGCTGAGGTTCGCCCGAGCCGTGGGTGCGGCCGACCTGGCCCGGCTCACCCGGTTCCTGCTCCTGCCCACGACGAGGATGGGTGAGGAGCTGTTCCGCGGGGAAGCCGGGCGGCTGCTGCTCGCCGGCAACGCGATGCACGCAGACATCCCCCCCGACGCCCCGGGCAGCGGGGTGTTCGGGTGGATCATGGCGATGCTCGCCCAGGATGTCGGGTTCCCCTCTCCCGAGGGCGGATCCGGCCGACTCGCCGAGGCTCTCGCCGCACGGGCGCGGGCCGCAGGAGTCGACATCCGGACCGGTGAGCGGGTCGAGCGCGTCGACGTGGTGGCCGGGCGCGCCGACGTGGTGCGCACCGCGAGCGGAGCCGTCCGTGCCCGGCGCGCGGTGATCGCCGACACGAGCGCCCCGACGCTCTACAACCGGCTCCTCGACGAGCAAGCGGTTTCCCAGCGGTTCCGGGCCCAGCTCGACCGGTTTGCCTGGGACCTGCCCACCGTCAAGCTCAACTACCGGTTGCGTGGGACACCGGCGTGGACCGCGCGCGACGCGCGGTCGGCCGGAGTCGTCCACGTCGGCGCGGACATGGCCGGGCTCGTCCACTGGTCGGCCGACCTCACGACCGGTCGCACGCCGAGGCGGCCCTTCGCGCTCGTGGGCCAGATGTCGACGATCGACCCGACGCGCTCACCAGCCGGCACCGAGGCCCTCTGGGCCTATACCCACCTCCCGCGGGGAAGCACCGACGACCGCGACGCCGACGACCTCGTCGAGCGCACCGAGGAGATGCTCGAGGCGCACGCGCCCGGGTGGGGCGAGCTCGTCCTGGACCGGTGGGTCCAGCGGCCGTCGGACCTGCAGGCCTCCGACGAAAACCTTGGTCTCGGCGCCGTCGGTGGCGGCACCCAGCAACTCTTCCAGCAGCTGATCTTCCGCCCGGTGCCAGGTGTCGGGGGGGCGCGCACGCCCGTGGACCAGCTTTATCTCGGCAGTGCCGCGATCCACCCCGGAGGGGGGGTCCACGGAGCCTGCGGATACCTCGCCGCCCGCACCGCCCTGGCCGACCAGCGCTGGTGGGGACGTCCGGGCCGGCGGCTCGCCCTCGGAGCCCTGCACCGGATGTACGCGGACCCCGCCGGCCGCTGACCGGTCCGGGGCCGGCCGCCTGCAGGGACCGAG
Source organism: Lapillicoccus sp. (assembly GCF_046595215.1). Lineage (NCBI taxonomy): Bacteria > Bacillati > Actinomycetota > Actinomycetes > Micrococcales > Intrasporangiaceae > Lapillicoccus > Lapillicoccus sp. The sequence continues at coordinate 28,684 of NZ_JBKJPP010000216.1, forward strand.
GTCACCCGAGCGTCGAGGTCTGGTCCGGGTGGGCGTTGCGCTCGGCGAGCAGGGCCAGGCGGCGCAGGGTCTCCCGGTTGCGAGGGGCGATTCCCAGCTGCCGCACCATCGCCGGGACGAGCGTGACGGGGCCGCTACGGACGTCCTCGCGCATCTCGATGCGCGTCCCACGGCGGTGCGGGAGCAGCACGATCTCGACCCAGGCCTCGCCGACCGGCCGGGCCCGTGCAGACAGCCGGATCAGGGCCGAGGGCTCGGACTCGAGCACCACGCTCTCGTCGCCGAGCAGGACCGGCCACGCGCCGACGGAGTGGTGGATCCGGGAGCCCTTGGCGGGCCAGTGCCCCTCGACAGCACGGATCCGGGACGCTCCGACGACCCACCCGGCATAGGACCAGCCGTCGCTGATGACGGCCCACACGTCACGGGGCGAGGCGTCGGTCTCCCGGGTCACGGTGATCACGTCGGACTCCCTGTTCGGCACGGCGCTCCAGCGGTGGGCGCCGCCGATGCCCACCGTAGTCACCCGACGCCGTCGGATGGCAACCCGTCTGGCGCTGTTCACCTCCGTCACCGGTGTCGGAGCCTCAGCGCCTCGACGTGCCTGCTTCGGCCCGCAGGGCGCATCCGATGCAGGTCCGCGCCGAGGGTCGCGCCTCGAGACGGGTGTCCCCGATGGGCTGGTCGCAGGCCTCACAGCGGCCGTAGGTCCCCGACGCCACACGGCTGATTGCCTGGTCGAGCTCCGACAGCTGCCGCCGGGTGCGCTCGGTGAGGGAGGACAGCTGAGCGCGTTCGAAGGCGATCGTGGCGCCCTCGGGGTCATGCTCGTCGTCGGCGTTCGAGTCGAGCGAGGCGGCAATCATGGCCTCCACGTCGTCCTGCATCCCGCCCAGACGAGCCGCCGCGAGCTCGCGCCCGCGTTCCAGGCGGGCGGCTAGGCCGGGGCCTGCGGACGGGTGCAGTGCTCTGTCCATGTCAGCTGGACAACATCGGCGCGGCTCGCCCTATTTCCGGCCGCGTGCGGGGCCACATCATGCGACCGGTGTCGGACAGGTGCCCTCCGATGGTCTGGCACAGCAGTGCGGTCAGTGTCCGAGACGGCCGGGTCCTCGAGGTCAGCGACACGGGTCCCGGGCCCACCCGCGTCCGGGTCCTGCACCACGGCACCCCGATGGCCTTCCCCCGACTGGGTTCGTCGAGCGGCGAGCACGACATCCGCCTCGTGACCTTCGCCCGGCCGGGATACCGCACCTCCACCCGCCCAGCCGGGGCGCACCGTCGCCGACGCCGCGGGCGACACCCGGGACGTTCTCGACGCGTTGAGCATCGACCGGGCGATGATGGCGGGCGTCTCGGGAGGTGGACCGCACGCCATCGCCTGTGCCCACTCCTGCCGGATCGGACCGAGGCCGTCGCCTCCATCTGTGGCGTCGCGCCCTACGACGCGGATGGACCGGACTTCCTCGCGGGGATGGGCCAGGACGACATCGCCGAGTTCACGGCCGTTCTCGCCGGCGAGGCGCCACTGCGGTCCCACCTCGATTCGGAGCTGCCCGGTCTTCGGGAGATCACGCTTGACCAGCTCGTCGAGCCCTGGGGCTCGAGCTGTCCGCCATCAGCGTGCCCGCCACGGTCTGGCAGGGCGGGCGCGACCTGATGGTGCCCTTTGCGCACGGCCAAGCCCTCAGCGACGCAGTGCCACAGGCGCATTCGCACCTGTTGGACACCGAGGGGCACCTGTCGATCCCCGTCGGGTCGTTCGGGGACGTCCTGCGCGAGCTCGTGGGGCTCGCCGACTGACTGACAGTCCCCTCATCGAGGACTACTGCTGGCTGACCTCGACGATGACCTTGCCGCGGACGTGCCCGGTCTGGCTCAGCCGGAAGGCATCCGCCGCATTGGCGAGCGAAAACGTCTGTGCCACGGGCACGGTCAGCTCTCCCTCGTCGGCAAGGTCAGCCAGGGCCCGCAGCCCGGCGGCATCCGGTCGCACCCAGAGGTAGAGCCCGCCGGCCTCGGAGACCTCGGGCTGAGTGATCGAGCCGTGCCGCCCGCCCGCCCGCAGGACGGCCCTCGTCACGTCGAGGACGCCCCCGACGAAGTCGGTCACGACGTCGACGCCATCGGGCGCCAGCTCGCGCACCCGTTCCGTCAGCCCGTCGCCGTAGGTCACCGGCTCGGCGCCCAGCTCACGCAGGAACGCGTGGTTGCCCTCCGACGCGGTGCCGATCACCCGCGCCCCCATGGCAGCGGCGATCTGCACGGCAAGGATGCCGACGCCGCCGGACGCCGCATGCACAAGGACCGTCTCTCCGGCGGCGACCTCCAGGCGGGTCATCATCTGGTATGCCGTGAGCCCGGCGAGCGGCAGCCCCGCAGCCTGATGCCAGTCGAGCGACGCGGGCTTCAGCGCGAGCGCCCGGACCGGGACGGTGACGAGCTGGGCGAACGTGCCACCCTGCACGACGTCCTTGCGGGCGTAGGCCATGACCTCGTCCCCCGCCGTGAACTCCGGGGTGTCGAAGCCGACCCGCTCCACGACCCCGGCGACGTCCCACCCGGGGATGGCGGGGAAGACGGTCTGGAGCACCCCGTCGAGGTTGCCCTTGACGACCTTCCAGTCGACGGGGTTGACCGAGGCGCTCCGGACCCGGACGAGCACCTCCCCCGGGCCCACCCTGGGCTCGTCGACGTCGGTGAGGGTGAGGACCTCGGGGTCCCCGTAGTGATCAAACGTGATGGCTTTCATGCTCGTCGCAACTGCCTCTGCCTGAGGGCTATTCCGCTGGACCATTCCGGATGCCGGACAATGGAAGGCGTGGCCGATCTCCCGGAGAAGACCTGCGCGTCGTGCGGACGGCGGATGACCTGGCGGGCCAAGTGGGCCGACACGTGGGACGAGGTGCGTCACTGCAGCGTCGGGTGCCGCAAGCACGGCGTCACCGCGGTCGACCGGCGTCTCGAGGCCGAGATCCTGTCGCTGCTCGCCTCGCGCCCGGGCACGGTCTGCCCGTCGGAGGCGGCCCGCGCCGTCGCGGGCGACGACTCCTGGCGGGGGCTGATGGAACCGGCCCGCCGGGCCGCACGACGGCTCGTCGCAGCTGGGGACGTCGAGATCACCCAGGGTGGCAAGCGGGTCGACCCGTCGACGGCCAGGGGCCCGATCCGGATCCGCCGGATCCGGCGCGACGGCTGACCGGGCGGGCACCCGCCGGCGTCGGCCCACGCTGGGACTAGCGTGGGCGCGTGAGCTACGAGGACTTCGCCATCGCCGCCGTCAAGGTCATCGAGACCACCGGCGGCGCCATCATGGTGGTCGGCGGCATCCTCGCCTTCGCGTGGTACGGCCGGCAGGTGCTGCGCCACGACGTCGACCCCTACCGGCGCCTGCGGGCCAACCTCGGGCGGGTCATCCTCCTCGGGCTCGAGGTGCTCATCATCGCCGACATCGTGCGCACCATTGTCGTGGACCAGTCCGTGCAGAGTGTCGGCGTGCTGGGGCTGATCGTCGTCATCAGGATCGTCCTGAGCTTTTCCCTCGAGGTCGAGATCGACGGCGCCTGGCCCTGGAACGGGTGGAGGACGAAGGCCCGCCCCGGGGCCGATGCCGCCTCCCCGGGCAGTGCGACGACGGGTCGCGGCGCGAGCTGACGAGGGTGGACCTCGATGATGGGGGCACGAGGAGGCAGCAGGTGACGAGAAGCGGTATGCCGTGCCGGTCGGATGTGATGGGTGGAGCCGGCAGGACCGGGCGTGCGCACCCGGGCGGGTGGTGCGTCAGGGCCGTTCCGGCGGACTGTCCAACGCAGCCCTGGCTCGGTGGGCGCCCGGCGTCGCGACCAGCGACGCGCTCAGGGCGTCCAGTCGTGACCGCGGCTTCCCGGCGAGAGCCAGCAACCGGGACGCCGCCTCCCGCAGGTCGGTCGCGGAGGCGCCATTGGGGTCCAGCGCCTCGCCGAACCCGGCGTCCTCGATCGCGGCGGAGCCGGCGAACTGGTCGGTGGAGAAAGGCAGCAACAACAGGGGAACTCCCGCCGTGAGTGCTTCGGTCACGCTGTTGTTGCCGCCGTGGGAGACGGCGAGGACGGCGTGCTGCAAGAGCGTGACCTGCGGCAGCACCGCACGCACCAGCCACGAACGGGGCACCACACCCAGGTCCCCCACTGGCGTCGAACCGCTCGCGAGAGCGACACGCACGTCGAGGCCCCGCAGGGCCTCGGTGACCGTGGCGAGCACGTCACCGCGCACCGACAGGAAGCTGCCGAAGCTGACGTAGACCACAGGTGGGCCGCTCTCGGCCAACCAGGCGTGCACCTCGTCGTCGCGCGCCTCCGAGCGCACCGAGGACCCGAGAAAGGCGTGGGCGGGCAGCAGAGCGGTGCGCTCGGGCGGGTGCAGCTCGACGGGATAGTTCAGCAGCAGGACGTCGCCGGTCTCGGCGAAGGCGTCCGACGTTGCCATGGCGCCGGGGTCGAGGCTCCGCAGGGCCGAGTTCCAGTGTTCCGTGAACGCCTCGCGCACCCGTTCGCAGAGCTGCTTGAGTGCCGCCAGGGCACTCGGGTCGGTATGGAACCTGGCGGGGAAGGCCGGTGGATACCCGTAGACCTCGGCCCCGACGCTCAGCGCCGACGGGTGACCGAGCACCACGTCGGCGTGGCGGACCCCCGCGCTCTGCAGGGCCAGCCGGGCGCTGAAGGCGAGGTGGTCGACGACGACATGGTCGGGCTGCACCGTGCCCACGATGCGCAGCACGTCACGGGCCACCCCCACGGGATCCCAGAGCAGGTCGTCCCCGCGGGACATGGCCTGGAACGCCAACGTCTCGACCGCTCCACGACGAGTGGAGGCAAAGAAGCCCCGCAGCGCGTCATCCTCGCCGCGGGGCTGGTCCTCGGCGCGGATCACCCCGGGGTTCGAACCCCGGGCCAGCGCCAGGTGCTCGCGCTCGAAACCGAACCCCCGCACGATGGAGTCGGTCGCGGGACCCGTCGCGACGACGACCCGTTCGTCGACGTCCTGCCAGGCGGTCGCGAGAGTGGCGAGGGGATAGAGATGCGACGCATAGTCGGGGCTGATCACGAGCAGGGTCACCGCGCGGACCCGGCGGCAACGGCATACGCCGTCGTGCCGACGCGCTCGTAGACGGCGGCGAGGGCCGAGGCCATCGTGCCGATGCTGAAGCGCTCGCGGACCATGGTCTGCGCCCGGGCGGCCCGCTCCCCCGCCCCCGGCCCCACCGCGAGCGTGAGGGCGGCCCGGACGGCTGCGGCCAGCGCCGGCTCCGACAGCGTGTCGGCGAGGATGCCGGTCACCCCGTCCTCGACGTAGGTCGGCGGCCCACCCGCATCGGGAGCGACGACGACGAGACCACTGCCCATCGCCTCGAGGATCGCGATGCCGAACTCCTCCTTGAGGCTGGCCGAGACGTAGACGCCGCCCGCCGCAGCGAGTCCCGCCCGACCATGGCGCACAGCCGCCAACCACACGGCCACGGTCGCGTTCGGGCGGTGCCCGGCGAGGAGCAGCCCGCGGCCCGCTGCCGCGTCTCGACCGACGGCCGCATCGATGAGAGACAGCTCTCCGGACTCATCGTCGTTGGGCTGCTCGAGGTCACCGCCGACGACGAGCAGGTTGCACCGCGACCCCAGCAACGGGTCCGCCACCCAGGACCGTACGAGGGTCGCCATCCCCTTGACCCGGTGCAGCCGCCCCACGGTGACGGCGATCGGCAGCCCGCGTCGCGCCGCCGGGAGGTGACCCAGCAGCTCGTCCAGGGCTGCCAGCGCCTCGCTCGTGCCCGGTCCGGCAGGCGGGGCCCCGCGCACCTCGCGCGAGGCCCGGTCGAGCGCCGTCAGCTCCACCCCCTCCGCGACGACCGAGGTGTCGTGGGCCCGCAGGCTCAGGTCCAGGCCGAGGAGGTCGCGCGCATCAGTCGCCAGGTCCGGTCGGGGGAACAGGACCACGTGCTCGGCCTGCCCGGCCAACGTGTGCAGGAGCCGGTCGCGAAAAAAGAGGTGCTCGCGGCGGTCTGCGTCGCCGAAGGTCCGTCGCGTCAGCGTGCCGGCCCGCTCCCGGGCGGCGATGAGGGCCTGCGGATCGGGGGCCATGGTGAGCACCACCGGGATGCCGAGGTCGCGGGCAGCGGCGGCAGCCGCCATCGACCCGACGTCGGCCATCCGGAGGTGGAGCACGTCGACCGGGCCGGCGGCGCGCAGGATCCGACGGACACCGCGCCACGCGGCCACCCGCAGGGGCCAGGAGTCGGCGGCCGCCACCTTGGGCCCGAAGAAGGGCACCGACGCGTAGTGGTGCCCGGGGGGCTCGAGCCCGGCCAGGGCGTCGGGGCCGTCGTCGGGCCAGCCGCGGAAGATCGTCAGGACGCGGTCGATGGGCCCCGGCCCATCGAGGATCGCGTCACCGAGGTGGACCAGCAGGGTGGCGATGCCGCCAGTGTCACCCTGGCCTGCGTGCGACAGGCTGCTGTCGATGTCGGCGTGCAGGAACAGCTGGGCCATGGTGAGTCCGCGGTCGGTATGACGCGGCAGGTCGGGACCGGAGCTGGCGAGGTCGTGCTGTGCCAGCCGGGCCACGCCGGCCAGGGCATCGGTGCCGTTCGCGAGGTCGCGCAACGCCGCGGAGACGTGACCGGTGAGGTATGCCGGACGGTCGCCGAGGGCCGCGAGCGCGGCGGCCCTCGCGGCGAGGGCCTCGGCCGGGTCGAGGGCCCGGGCGAGCAGGGGGCTGGTCGTCGCGACCCCGGGGACGAGCCCCGCCGTCTCGACGAGGCGCGCCCGGGCGCCGGGGTCAGACTCTCCCTCCCAGGCGGCCTCCAGCTGGGCCAGGACGGCACCCGGCACCGTTGGGGCCCACGACTCCAGGGTCAGCTGTGCCAGCATTCCCCTGAAGTCGCCGTCGGCGACCATCTCGACCAGCAGCGGGAGGGCCGCCGGCACCGGCTGTTGTCGCCCCAGTGCCCACGCGGCGTGGTCCACGACAGCTGGAGAGCCGCCGACGAGCAGCAGGGCCAACACGTCGGCCGCCGAAGGGCTGTGGACCGCCGCCAGTGCGTGGACCGCGACGATGGCGGTGACCTGGTCGGTGCCGTCGTGGGCGGCGGCTCGCAACAACTCCAACGACGCGTCACCGTCACCGCGCGCAGCGGCGTCGAGGTCCCCCGATCGACGCAGCGCCGCGAGCATCGACGGTGCTCGACGGACGGCGTCCAGGGCGACGGTCGTGGCGATGGCTGCGGCGGCGCGATCCATGGGGGCATGGTAGTTCGGCCCCTGTCGGGGTTCGCGGACGGCCTCCGTCCGAGGTACCGGGGGGTGGCGGGGGGTGTCTGGGCGGGTCGGCTACGGTCGGGAGATGACGTCCGTCCCGACCTTCTCCGCCCTCGGCGACGAGAGCTTCGTGTCCCTCACCACCTTCCGGCGCTCGGGAGAGGCCGTGTCGGTGCCGGTGTGGATCGGTCGGGACGGCGACGCCCTCACCGTCACCACCCCGGCAGCCAGCGGCAAGGTCAGGCGCCTGCGCGCCGACCCCCGCGTCGAGCTGCGCCCCTGCAGCCGCAGGGGCACGGTGGACGGTGGCGTGCCGCCCGTGGCCGGTGTCGCACAGGTCGTCGGGGACGCCGACGGCGTCGAACGCCTCACGGACGGCATCCGGAAGAAGTACCGGTGGGAGTTCCGGGTCGTGATGATGATCGAACGGCTGGGCCGGGCGGGCCGCAAGCCGAGGGTGATCCTGCGGATCACCCCGGCCTGACGGCCGGCCCGTTTGCCCGGTCGGTCGCTCCCGCGCACGGGTGTCAGTCGTCGAACGCGTCGATGACGTCCCGGTCGATGGTGTGCTTCGGGCCGGTGAACCAGTGCCGCGCCGAGACCCGCCACCAGATCGCGAGGACGAGCAGGGTGCCGAGGGTGAGGATCGGGGCGTAGTTCACCGAGCTCCACGTGAAGGCCTCGTTGCCCGGCGTCCCGGCCGGCGTGAATGGCAGGACGAAGTAGACCGAGACGATGGCGATCTCCGCGACGGCGAGCAGGTTCATCCACTTGTACCTGCTGCCGAGGGTCCACGAGCCGGGGACGAACTCGTCGCGCATCCGCCAACGCAGGAAGATCGGCACGGCGAAAGCGAGGTAGAGCCCGATGACGGCGATCGAGACGACCGCAAGGAAGGCCACGGGCGTCCCGCCCACGCTGACGAGCGCGGGAGCGGTGATGAGGGCGCCGATCACGGTCGAGAGGATGACGGCGTTCTGCGGGACCTTGGTGCGCGGGTTGACCTTGGCCCAGAGGTGGGAGCCGGGCATGGCACCGTCACGGCTGAAGGCGAAGGCCATCCGCGAGGTCGAGGTCATGCACGCCGCACCGCAGAAGAGCTGACCGGCCGTGGAGATGAACAGGATGAGGAAGTGCCACCCGGTGGGGAGTGCCTGCCCGAAGATCACGTCCACGGCGCCGGCCCCGTCGCTGAGGCCCTGCGGGTCCTGGACGGCGAAGAGGAAGGACAGGAGCAGCACGTAGCCGCCGATGGCGGAGTAGGCGATGGACCGCCAGATCCCCTTGGCTGCGGCCTCGGACGCCGCCTCGGTCTCCTCCGAGAGGTGGGCCGACGCGTCGTAGCCCGTGATCGTGTACTGCGTGAGGAGCAGGCCGAGGGGCAGCACGAGGAACCAGTACTTGAGGTTGGCCACCGCGCCGTCGTCGAAGCCGGAGTTGTTGACCCGGTGCGTGAACACCCAGCTGATCGCCTGGTGTGTCGTGGGCACCACCGCCAGCACGATGACGACGATCGCGGCTCCGGCGACGTGCCACCAGACGGAGACATTGTTGATGACCGCCATGAGGTGGCCGCCGAAGATGTTCAGGACCGCAGTGAGAAGCAGAATGACGAGGAAGATGAGGTAGGTGCGGGTCAGGCTGGCGCCGTCGTGCCAATCCTGCGACACCGTGCCCAGGGTGAGGTCGAAGAAGGTCGCCGCACCGTAGGCGACCGACGCCGTGACGGCGAGCAGACCGATGAGGTTGAGCCAGCCCGTGAAGAACCCCGCGGCGGGCCCACCCATCTTGGCCGCCCACCAGTAGATGCCACCGGACGTCGGGTAGGCGGAGACCAGCTCGGACATCGTCAGGCCGATGACGAGGATCAGCAGTGAGACGATCGGCCAGCCCCAGGAGATCGCGACAGGTCCTCCGTTCTGCCACGCCTGGTAGAAGGTCGTGAAGCAGCCGGCGAGGATCGAGATGATCGAGAACGAGATTGCGAAGTTCGAGAACCCCGACCAGTTGCGGTCAAGCTCCTGCTTGTAGCCGAGTTCGGCGAGGCGCCGCTCGTCGGAGGACAGCTCGGACAGGTCAGCCATATGAACTCCCAATGCAGGTGAACTTCGGTTGTAGTTGAAATGCCGTTGCAGTCAGCGAGATTGGGGCGATGCTAGTGCCGCGCATTCCACGGCGTCTAGACCCGGACCCGCTAAAGGTCTGAAGTCGGGCCGCTGTTGACAGAGCCGTCCATCGTTCTGGACACTGGCACGCGTGACGGTCGGAGCGAGCATCGAGCTGAGCGCCGTCGTGCTGCGCCCGATCCGCGGGCACCCCTTCGAGACCTGCGTCGAGCAGCTCGCCACGGCCATCCGCCTGGGGGTCTACCTCCGCGGCAGCACCCTCCCCCCGGAGCGAGAGCTCGCCGCACTGATGGGCGTCTCGAGATCGACGCTGAGGGAGGCGATCGCGGCGTTGCGTGCGGCCGGGTTCGTCGAGACGCGACGCGGCCGGGGGGGCGGGACCGAGGTCGTCTACACGGCCTCTCCCCCCGACGCCCGGGGCCGGGCTGACCTCTCCGACAGGGGCGCCCACCTGCAGGACGCCCTCGTCTTCCGGCGCGTGGTCGAGCCCGGAGCGGCATACATCGCCGCCAGCCGTGACCTCACCCCTCGCCAGCGCGACCTGCTCTCCGATGCCCACCGCGAGGTCGCCCTCGCCAAGGACCACGCCGCGCACCGACAGGCGGACTCCCGTTTCCACCTGGTGATCGCCGCCGTCACGCAGTCCCCGCTCACCATGCGGGCCGTGGCCTCGGCCCAGTCGGACCTGCACGACCTGCTGGCCCAGATCCCGGTCCTCGATGCCAACATCACCCACTCCAACCGCCAGCACCAGACGGTGGTCTCGGCGATCCTGCGCGGTGACCCCACCCGGGCTCGTCGGGCGATGGAGAGCCACTGTGATGACACTGCTGCCCTGCTGCGTGGACTGCTCGGCTGAACCCGGAAGTGAGAAACGCGATGACCGCACCCCTGCCCAACCCGAGGATGTGGACCCTCGAGGTCCTCAAGGCCAGGATCTTCGACGGGTCGATCGACACGGTCGTCCTGGCCTTCACCGACATGCAGGGGAGGCTGCAGGGCAAACGTCTGCACGCGGCATACTTCATCGACGTGGCGCTCGAGAGCGGCACCGAGGGGTGTAACTACCTGCTCGGGGTCGACGTCGAGATGAACACCGTCGACGGCTATGCGATGACCTCCTGGGAGCAGGGCTACGGCGACATGGAGTTCCGGCCGGACTTCTCGACCATCCGGGCGCTGCCCCACCTGCCCGGATCCGCGATGGTCCAGTGCGACCTCATCCGCACCGACCACGAGCCGGTTGAGCCGTCTCCGCGACGGGTGCTGGCCCGGCAGCTGGGTCGGGTCGCCGAGCGAGGGTGGTCGGCGATCTCGGGAACCGAGCTGGAGTTCATCCTCTTCAACGACACCTATGAGGAGGCGTGGGCCGCCAACTACGACGGTCTGACGCCGTCGAACCAGTACAACGTCGACTACTCGATCGTCGGGACCTCCCGGGTCGAGCCGCTGCTGCGCGACATCCGTAACACGATGTATGCCGCGGGCATGAACGTCGAGGGTGCCAAGGGTGAGTGCAACCCCGGGCAGCACGAGATCGGCTTCCTCTACGACGGGGCCATGGTGACCGCGGACAACCACGCGGTCTACAAGACCGCTGCCAAGGAGATCGCCTCCCTGCACGGCAAGTCGCTGACCTTCATGGCCAAGTACAACGAGCGGGAGGGCAACTCGTGCCACATCCACCTCTCGCTGCGCGGAGCCGACGGCGAGCTGGTGTTTTGGGACCAGGAGACCGGTGCCCGCTCGGCGCTGTACGACCACTTCGTCGCGGGCGTCCTGGCGACGATGGCTGACTTCACCCTGCTATACGCCCCGAACGTCAACTCCTACAAACGTTTTGCCAAGGGCTCATTCGCCCCCACGACGATCGCCTGGGGCAGCGACAACCGCACCTGCGCCGTCCGGCTCGTCGGCCACGGACCCTCGGCCCGGATGGAGAACAGGCTCCCCGGCGGTGACGTCAACCCCTACCTCGCCATCGCTGCCATGGTCGGCGGAGGTCTGCACGGCATCGAGCACGAGCTGGAGCTCGGCCCGGCGACGACGGGCAACGCCTACACGTCGGGGCTGCCGACGGTGCCTCACACCCTTCGCGCCGCTCGCGATGCCTTCACGACCTCGAGCGTCGCGCGCGCCGTCTTCGGGGACGAGGTCGTCGACCATTACACCAACATGGCCGACGTCGAGCTGGCCGCCTTCGACGCGGCCGTGACCGACTGGGAGCTGCGACGTAGCTTCGAGAGGATGTGACATGGGTTCCTACGCCGTCATCGACCCCACCACCGCGGAGCCGTTCACCGAGGTCCACCTCGCGTCCGTCGTGGAGGTCGACGCCTGGATCGAGCGGGCCCACGCGGCGTTCCCTGCCTGGCGTGCCGTCGCGCCCGGTGAGCGGGCACGACTGCTGCGGCGTTTCGCCTCGATCGTGGACGAGCACATCGACGAGCTCGCGACGATCGAGGTGCGCAACGCCGGACACACGTGGGGCAACGCGACGTGGGAGGCCGGCAACGTCCGCGACTGCCTCAACTACTACTCGGCAGCCCCCGAGCGGATGTTCGGCCGACAGATCCCCGTGCCCGGGGGTGTCGACCTGACCTTCCACGAACCGCTCGGCGTCGTCGGCATCATTGTCCCGTGGAACTTCCCGATGCCCATCGCCGCTTGGGGTTTCGCGCCGGCCCTGGCCGCGGGCAACACCGTGGTGCTCAAGCCAGCCGAGCTGACGCCCCTGACCGCGATCCGGCTCGGAGAGCTGGCGATCGAGGCCGGCCTGCCGGAGGGAGTGCTCACCATCATCCCCGGCAAGGGGTCGGTGGTCGGCGAGCGGTTCGTCACCCACCCCCTCGTGCGCAAGGTGTGCTTCACCGGGTCCACCGAGGTCGGCAAGCAGGTCATGCGTGGCTGCGCCGACCAGGTGAAACGTTGCACCCTCGAGCTGGGGGGAAAGAGCGCCAACATCATCTTCGCCGACGCCGACCTCGCGGCAGCGGCAGCGAGTGCGCCGTACGCCGCGTTCGACAACGCCGGCCAGGACTGCTGCTCCCGCTCTCGCATCCTCATTGAGCGTTCGGTCCACGACGAGTTCCTCGGCCTGCTCGAGACGGCGGTCCGGGGCCTGAAGGTCATTGAGCCGACCGACCGGTCGAGCGAGATGGGCCCCCTCATCTCCGCGCTGCAGCGCGACCGCGTGCTGGGTCACCTGGCGGGCATCGAGGTCGCCTTTGCCGGGACCACGCCGGACGGGCCCGGCTTCTGGGTGCCGCCCACCGTGGTCATCCCCGGGTCGACCGCCGAGCCGATCTGGCGCGAGGAGGTGTTCGGGCCGGTCGTGGCGGTGCTGCCGTTCGACGACGAGGCCCATGCGGTGGAGCTCGCCAACGACACGGACTACGGACTGTCGGGGTCGATCTTCACCTCCGACGTCGGCCGGGCCCTGCGCGTCGCGCGTGGTGTGGACGCCGGCAACCTCAGTGTCAACAGCCATTCCTCGGTGCGTTACTGGACACCGTTCGGAGGATTCAAGCAGTCCGGCCTCGGCCGCGAGCTTGGCCCCGACGCGCCCCGGGCGTTCACCGAGGAGAAGAACGTGTTCATCGCCAACTAGAGGAAAGTTCGTCGGGCGCGGGCCTGCCTCGCCCGGGCGAACGGGGAAAGGAAGTCATGACCAGACGTCTCGAGGGCCGGGTTGCCGTCATCACAGGTGGTTGCTCAGGGATCGGGTTGGCCACCGTCGAACGCTTTGCCGAGGAGGGTGCCCGGGTTGTCATCGGGGACCTCGACGACGCCCGCGGAGACGAGATCGCGCAGCGGGTCGACGGTCTCTTCGTGCACTGCGACGTGACCAGCAAGGGCGACGTGGACGCGCTGTTCGCCGCCGCCAAGAACACCTTCGGGTCGGTCGACGTCGCCTTCAACAACGCCGGCATCTCACCGCCGGAGGACGACTCGATCCTCGACACGGACCTCGACGCCTGGCGTCGGGTGCAGGAGGTCAACCTCACCAGCGTCTACCTCTGCTGCAAGGCTGCCCTGCCGTACATGATCGAGCAGGGCAAGGGCTCGATCATCAACACCGCCTCGTTCGTGGCCGTCATGGGCGCCGCCACCTCGCAGATCTCCTACTCGGCCTCCAAGGGTGGCGTGTTGTCGATGTCGCGCGAGCTAGGGGTGCAGTTCGCCCGCCAGGGGGTGCGCGTCAACGCGCTCTGCCCCGGCCCGGTCAACACCCCCCTCCTGCAGGAACTGTTCGCCAAGGACGAGGAGGCGGCCCGACGCCGGCTCGTGCACATCCCCATGGGTCGCTTCGCCGAACCCCGTGAGATGGCCAACGCCGCGCTGTTCCTGGCCTGCGACGAGTCGAGCTTCATGACGGCGAGCACCTTCCTCGTCGACGGAGGCATCTCGGGCGCCTACGTCACCCCGGTCTGACCCGTGCGCCCCCTCATCGGCATCACCACCTACCGCGAAGAGGCCAGCTGGGGGATCTGGACGCAGTCCGCCGACCTGCTGCCGACGCCGTATGCCGTCGCGATCGAGAGCGCGGACGGCATACCGGTGCTGCTGCCTCCTCCTTCCTCGCCGCGCCGCTGCGCGCGGGACGCGACCGCCGTCGTGGCCAGGCTGGACGGCCTGGTCATCGCCGGTGGCGCCGACGTCGAGCCGTCGCGCTATGGCGCGGAGCCGCACGCACGGACCGTGCGGTGGGCCCGGGACCGCGACGGCTGGGAGCTGGCGCTCCTCGACGCGGCTGACGTGCGAGGACTGCCGGTGCTCGGGATCTGCCGGGGGATGCAGCTCATGGCGGTCCACGGGGGCGGCTCGCTGCACCAGCACACGCCCGAGGTGACGGGCACCGACCTGCACGACCCCGGTGGGGACCGCTTCGGAGACGTCGAGGTGGCGGTCGTCGTGGGTTCGCGGTTGAGAACTCTCCTCGGTGACCGGCTGCAGGTCGGCTGCCACCACCACCAGTCGGTCGACGCCCACCCGGGCTACGCCGTCGCCGCCGCGGCGGCGGACGGGACACTGGAGTCCATTGAGCGTCCCGGCGACAGGTTCGTGCTGGGGGTTCAGTGGCATCCCGAGACACGCGAGGACGCCGGCCTCTTCCGGGGCCTGGTCGCGGCCGCCGCACGAGGGCCGGTCCCTCCCGTCGCGAGCTGATCCGGGGAACCGTCGGACACCACGCGGTGCCGCCCGAGGGTCCGTTCGTCGCCAGGATCAACGAGACCGTCATTGACGGCAACACCGAACTTCGACTACCCGTGCTGTGAGCCCACGCAGCTGTGAGCCTCGCACACCGGCGACTCCGCGGATGCTGCGCGACCCGTGCGGCCCACCGGGCTGCGACGCGCAAGGAGGGTGGCCCGGGGACGACATGCACCGAGCGGGAGCAGGCTGTGCACGCAGACGGATCCGAGGGCCGAGCGTCCGCAGGCGTTTCGGGGCGGCAGGAGGGGGTAGAGCAACGTCATGGGTGACTACGAGAAGTCCACGACTGTCAACGTCGAGCCACAACTACTCTTCTCCTATCTCGGTGACGTCCAGAACCTCCCTCGCTTCCTGCCGCAGCTGACCTCTGTGGAGCCGGCGGGCGACGACCGCGTGCGGGTGACCGCACACCTCAACCCGCCGGATGGCCCTGAGAGGGACGTCGAGGGCGAGGCCTGGGTGTCGGTGAAGCAGGAGGGAAGGACGCTCGCTTGGGGCGCTCCCGGGCCGAACGACTACCGAGGGGAGCTGGACGTCGACCCCGGTGATGCCGAGGGCACCTCACATCTGACGGTGCGTCTGCACACCGAGCGGACCGCAGGTCCATCCATCGACTCGCGCCTCGAGGAGACCCTGGTCGGGATCAAGACCGCAGCGGAGGAGTCCGCCGCCGGCTGATCCTCAGGACCCCTGCCCGCGTGGTCGCCGTGCAACCTGCGCAGGTCAACCTCTGACCGGAGCCCAGCGTCTGTAGAGGTGTCCGGAAGGAGGACCTGTCATGACAACCCGTCATCGCCTGCACATCGTCCGCTCCTCGATCATGGCCGCGCTGTTCGCGGCCACGGCTTCCGTGGGGCTGACCGCCACCACGGCCTCTGCCGCGCCCTCCTGCGCCCTGACGTGGGGCTCGCTCCCCAAGGAGGCCTCACTCAGCGTGCCGTCCGACCCCACCATCTCGAGCGCGCTCGTCAACGTCCGCAGTGGTCGGCACGCGTGCTACGACCGGCTGGTCCTCGATGTCAGGTCAGGGGGCGCCGCCGCGTCGGCGACCTACGTCTCGACCGTCTTCAACGATCCCAGAGGTGACGTCGTGCAGCTGCGCGGAGGCGCACGGCTGCAGATCGTCGTTCACTCCCCCACGAACGACATCAACACCGGGAACTCGACCTACTCCCCCGCCGTCCCGGGCGAGCTGACGTCGGTCACGGGCTACCGGACGTTCCGGCAAGTCGCTTCCGCGGGTAGTTTTGAGGGCCAGTCGAACATCGGACTCGGCGTTCGGGCTCGGCTGCCATTCCGCGTCTTCGTCCTGGCCGGGCCGGGCACGGGATCACGAGTGGTCATCGACGTCGCACACCGTTGGTGACCCGGCCGCCGGGATCACCACAACGGCTTGGGGACTGCCGGTCGCCCACGGCCCTGTGGTGAGCCCGGCCGTCCAGCCCGCCCGCGTCGTCCTTCGGTGCGACGATCCCGCTCATCGACGACGCCCCAGACCCGAACATCGGCGACCGGATGAGCTCGGTCGGCGTAACGTGGAACTGGTACTCGGGCGGCTGGGACGCTGCCGTGGCCGGGACACCGGGCGCCAACGTCCAGTACCACCGCCAGCCGTTCAACGACGTCGCCAACTACGCCCCCGGCACCCCCGGCAGGACGCACCTGAAGGACGAGACGGCGTTCGTCGCCGCAGCAAGGAACGCCACCCTGCCGCAGGTCCC
>NZ_JBKJPP010000209.1:0-9924 GCF_046595215.1 Lapillicoccus sp.
TCGGAGATCCGCCGTTTCAGGCAGCGCATCGCTTCGCGGTGGGTCTTGCCGTCGGCGCGCTTGCGCCGGTAGTAGGCCCGGCCGTCGGTGTTCAGGCGGATCTGGGTGGTCGCGGCGATGTGGATCATGTGATTCATCCGCCGGTTCCCGGCCCGGGAGAGGCGGTGACGCACGATCTCGCCGGAGGAGGCCTCCAGGGGTGGCGTGCCGGTCCAGGACGCGAACCGGTTGCGGTCCGCGAACCGGGTGACGTCGCCGACGTCGGCCAAGGTGCGGGCGGCCACGACCGGCCCGAGACCGTGGAGGTCCATCAGCCTGGAGCCCGAGGACAGCACCATGGCCTTGAGCTCTTTGGTCGCGGCCTTGGTCTTCTTCTCGATCACCACGAGCTCGGTGAGCTGCTCGGCCGCGAGGCGAGGCTGGGTCTTACCGGCCAGGTCACGGGGGCCGCACACCAGCGGCGATGGTCTTGGCCTCAGCGGTGGTGATGTCCTTCTTCGCACGCCCGGGGGTCAGCTCGGCCAAGAGGCGCTGGAGCCGGTTGGCGGTGCGGGTCCGGGCCCGGGCGAGCTCCTCGCGGCCGTCGGCCAGCATCCGCAGCGCCTCCACCTGCGGGTCGAACGTGAGGACCCGCAGCGGCGTGGCGCGCACCGCGGCGACCGCGACCGAGTGCGCGTCGTGGGCGTCGGTCTTACGACCGTGGCCGGTGTCGAGCATCCGCGCCCGAGCCGACAGCTTCGCCGGCACGTCGAGCACATGCTCCCCACCCGCCAGGAGCCGGCGCGCTAGCGGACGGCCGGCGCCGTTGCTGCCCTCCACCGCCCAGGTCCGCTCGGGCCAGGGCGCGACCCGCTGTCGCATCGCGGCATAGTCGGCTTTGTCGGTGGCGAACCGGCCCATGGTCAGCACCTTCTCGTGCTCGTCGACGACCTCGATCGTTGCCGACAACTTGTGGGGATCGACCCCGATGATGACCGTGCTCATGGCTTCCGCCTTCCGCTCGCATCCGATGGGGACGGCGAGGCGGGCATTGCTACTGAGAGCAGGGCAGACCCTCTTGGGCCACGCCTCACCAACGGTGCCCGACGGGAACGCAAACCGATGTAGAGCCACACCCAACACGCAGGTGGGCAGCCGCAAGAAGAGCGACCCGCAGAGCACCTGGACCGAGTCTGGCCGGACACCGGTCCTACGACCAGTGTCAAGTAGCCGCGAGCCGGGCGGGTGCCTGGACGGAAGCCTGTGGCCTGGCGGGTGGTCTCCGGATGATTCAGCCCCGAACGGACGAGCTCGCGCGCTCGCCGAGTCGCAAACGTGGCGCGTGACAGCCGAGGAGGAGCGCCGCCATGCCCACCTTCCTGGGGCTCGGGACTACGGTCTCTCGTCGAGAACACGGGCGCGGTTGCTGAAGTACCGGCCCTTCAGCGACGTAGGCTCGGAGGATCTTGCGAGCGGCGACGCATAATGTTAGATGCGTGCAGAACGGGTCACCTCGATCGACCTGCATGACGATGGAGCTGTGGGGTGCTGGTGCTGTGGCTGCTGCCCCGATGCTCCGGACTGAATGATCCATCTCGGCAACCACCCCGAGGTGCATCTTTGTCTGGGATGCGCGCACTTCGTCCACCAGAAAGTTGGGCCATGGAGGATCGCGGGAGGCGAGGGCCCGCGGCCTTCGTCCGGGAGAGGCTGCGCAACCTTCGGGATGAGGTTGTCCGCGGGAGATGGCACGAGCACAGGTTCTTCGGGGGCACCCTTCGTCGACTCGGGAGGTGCCGATGAACTGATCGCGGCTGCGATGGCGGAGGCAGGGGTCGAGGGTTTGGTCACTCACACCATCGTCGCCACCCAGGATCAGGCCGAGGCC
Source organism: Lapillicoccus sp. (assembly GCF_046595215.1). Classification (NCBI taxonomy): domain Bacteria; kingdom Bacillati; phylum Actinomycetota; class Actinomycetes; order Micrococcales; family Intrasporangiaceae; genus Lapillicoccus; species Lapillicoccus sp. The sequence goes on from NZ_JBKJPP010000209.1 coordinate 1,868, forward strand.
GCGGCTTCATTGGCTCACCCACAATCTTGCTGAACGGCACGGGCGTCCCACTACGCGACGCCCAGATCCTCGCCCGCCAAGCCGACCCCCGCACCACTGAGCACGACGACCGCGCCCACGCGGCAGCCTCGACCGACACGGCGTGCCTTTCCTGACCGCCTGCGTCGCCGGCGTCTGACTAGTCGTGCCTCACCAGCGTCCCCTCCACCCGGAATGCGGGGCCCGGACGTGAAGCTACGAAGGGCTGCAGCGCTGCGACTCAGCCGTGCTGGGGGCCTGTCCGAGCGCACGGCGGGGCCTTGACGACCCCGAGTCCCCATCCGGTCCAGTCCACGGTGCGCGACGCACAAAGGGCGAAGGCGCAATCTTGCCCACGGGCGGTCCACGTCCTCCACTTGTTCGTGGCCGTCACAGCTGTGTGAAACGGTCGGTCGGAAGCTGTCCGTCGGACAGTCCCGATCACCAATCTTCCTGCGCCGGTGCCGCCCTGGCATCGGGCAGGGATGAAATCGGCTGTAACGCTTTAGGCGCCTTCGCATACTGCAGAGCAACGTGTGCGGCGGCAGAGGAGGCAGTGATGACCGGTGCGAGTTCTCGGTGGCATCGGGTCGACGACGGTGATGTGCCCGATGAGGGCCGGGTGCGCAGTGTCGAGGTCGACGGCCGCTCGGTCGCGTTGGCGCGTTGTGGGACCCGCCTCGGCGCGCTGGAGAACAAGTGCCCGCATCAGGGCGGTCCGCTGGGCGAGGGGTCGATCGAGAAGGGGCTGCTGCGCTGCCCGTGGCACGGTTACGACTATGACCCGATCACCGGAGAGCCGCCGGGCGGCTTCAGTGACGCGGTGCCGAGCTACCTGGTCGAGGAGCGTCCGGACGGCGTCTACGTGGAACTGCCCGAGTTGCTGTCCGCGGTGCGCACGGTCGCCGACACCCTGGTCGAGACGCTCGTGGCGTTCGGCATCACCCACGTCTTCGGCATGGTGGGGCACTCCAACCTCGGCTTCGCCGACGCGCTGCGCCGAGCGGAGGAGCGGGGCGAGATCACCTATATCGGCATCCGGCACGAGGGTGCGGCGGCCTTCGCGGCGAGTGCCTACGGCAAGCTCACCGGCCGACCGGCGATGTGCTTCGCGATCGCGGGTCCCGGCTCGACCAACCTGCTCACCGGGCTCTACGACGCGAAGCTGGACGGGGCACCGGTCGTTGCGGTGTCGGGTCAGGTGCCGTCGTCGGTCCGCGGGCGGGGCGCTTTCCAGGACCTCGACCTGTCGAGCGTGTTCGCCGATGTCGCCGTCTCGACGCAGGTCGTGCTGGCAGGCAGCGACCACGCCGAACTGGCCGCCCTCGCGGTCAAGCGCGCGATCGACGGCCGCGGCGTCGCGCATCTGGTGCTACCGGACGAGGTGCAGGTGCTGCCCAGCGCGCAGACGGCCGCCGGCCCGGCGGGGCGCTTCACCGCGCGGCGCATCCTGCCTGACCCCGAGTCGCTGGAGCGTGCGGCCGCCTTGGTGCGCGGCGCGCGGCGTCCGGTGTTCGTCGTCGGACACGGCGCCCGGGACGCCGCCGATGACGTGCGGGCGATGGCCGAGCGCCTCGGCGCCCCGGTGCTGACCACGTTCAAGGCCAAGGGGCTGATCCCGGACACGCATCCCCTCGGCGCTGGTGTCCTGGGGCGCAGCGGCACCCCGGTGGCAAGCTGGTTGATGAACGAGTCGGATCTGCTCGTCGTGGTCGGTGCCTCGTTCTCGAATCACACGGGCATCGCGGCCTACAAGCCCGTCGTGCAGATCGACGACGCGCACACGGCGATCGGCCGTTTCGACGCGGTCGCCGCGCACCTGCTCGGCGACGCCGCGCTCACCGTGGCCGCCCTCGACGTGTGCGTGGGTGAGGCGAAGGCGGAGGACCAGCGCGGTGACGTCGCCGAGCGGTGGGCGATCTGGCGGGCCGAGAAGACGCGCCGAGTCGCCGACGACCGTGGTGAAGGCGTGTCGGCTGCGGCGGTGTTCGACGCGCTCGCCCGCCACCTCCCCGCCGACGCGGTGATCACCGTCGACGTCGGTAACCACGCGTACTCACTCGGTCGCTACCTGGAATCGGCGGGCCAGCCGGTGCTGATGTCGGGCTATCTGGGCTCGATCGGGTTCGGCTACCCGGCTGCACTGGGCGCGTGGGCCGCCGCGCCCGGACGCCCGATCCTCGCCGTGACCGGCGACGGGGGCTTCGGCCAATACAGCGCCGAGCTGCTGACGGCAGTGAAGTACGGCATCCCGATCAAGCACCTGCTGCTCGACAACCACTCACTCGGCAAGATCAGCAAGGAGCAGCTGGCCGCCGGCCTGCCTGTGTGGCACACCGCGCTGCACAACCCGGACTGGGCCGAGTACGCACGTGTGTGTGGCGCTACCGGTATCCGCGTCGACCACCGTGAGCAGCTCGACGCGGCCCTGGTCGAGCTCTTCACCAGTGACGGACCCGCTCTGCTCTGCGTCCAGCAGGACGCGCAGCTGATCTAGATACCGCTGAACGCCGATCCCTGCGAAAGGACCACGATGACCGCCACCCTGCCGGACTACCGCGACCTCACGGCCTTGTTCATCAACTGCACCCTCAAACGATCGCCCGAGCCGAGCAACACGCAGGGCCTCGTCGACGCCAGCGCGCACATCATGCGCGAACACGGCATCGGCGTCGACATCGTGCGCGCGATCGACCACGACATCGCCACCGGCGTCTGGCCGGACATGCGTGAGCACGGCGCCGCCACCGACGACTGGCCGAAGATCTTCGCAAAGGTCCTCGGGGCCGACATCCTCGTCCTCGCCGGGCCGATCTGGCTCGGCGACAACAGCTCGATCATGAAGCAGGTCCACGAACGGCTCTACGGCGGATCGCACCTGCTCAACGACGCCGGCCAGTACCTCTACTACGGACGCGTCGCCGGTTGCTTCATCACCGGTAACGAGGACGGCATCAAGCACTGCGCGATGAACGTCCTCTACACCCTGCAGCACATCGGCTACACGATCCCGCCGCAGGCCGATGCCGGGTGGATCGGTGAGGCCGGGCCCGGCCCGTCCTACCTCGACCCGGGTTCGGGTGGCCCGGAGAACGACTTCACCAACCGCAACACCACGTTCATGACATGGAACCTCATCCACCTGGCCCGCATCCTTAAAGACGCGGGCGGCATTCCCGCGTATGGGAACCAGCGCTCGGAATGGGACGCCGGATGTCGCTTCGACTACGAGAACCCCGAGTACCGCTGACCCGGGCCTTACGTGTCGGGGACAGCCCGCGCCGAGCCCTTCTCCGGTGCACTCCAGCGCCGCTAGGGTGTGCGCCGGAGGTGCAGGTGAGCATTCCCGACGACGAACTCGTCGCCCTGTTGCGAGGCGGTGACGAGCGCGCCTTTGCCGACCTCGTCGATCGGTACAGCCCGTCCATGCTCTCGGTCGCTCGCACGTACGTCACCTCGCGTGAGGTCGCCGAGGACGTCGTGCAGGACACCTGGCTCGCGCTGCTGCTGGGAATCGACAGGTTCGAGGGTCGCTCCAGCCTGCGGACCTGGCTGTTCCGCGTGCTGGTCAACATCGCCAAGACTCGCGGGGTGCGGGAGAAGCGCAGCACACCCGTCGACATGCACCTTGTCGACCAGCCGGCGGTGAATCCCGATCGCTTCCAGTCGGCTGCAGCCCCGTGGCCCGATCATTGGGTGCGGTTCCCGGTGCCATGGCACGAGTCGCCGGAGCGCAGCCTGCTGTCGGGCGAGGCGCTCGACCTCGTGCGCCACCAGCTGGCCCGCCTCCCCGGCCAGCAGCGCATCGTGGTCTGCCTGCGCGACGTCGACGGCTACGGCTCCGCCGAGGTCTGCGCCATGCTCGACCTCACCGCGGCCAACCAGCGCGTCCTGCTCCACCGAGGCCGGGCCCGCATCCGCGAGGCCCTCGCCACCTACTTCGGCGCGGCCTCGTGAGCGGCTGGGACGACGTGGACTTCGGCGGCATCACCTGCCGCGAGTTCGTCGAGCTCGTGACCGACTACCTCGAGGACCTGCTCGACGCCAGGAGCCGCGCGCGCTTCGAGCAACACGTCGCCGGGTGTCCCGGCTGCTCCCGCTACCTCGACCAGATCCGCGACTCGACCCGGGTGCTCGGTCGCGTCACCCTGGACTCACTCTCGCCCGCGGCCCGCGGTCAGCTCATGGACGCGTTCCGCTCCTGGCGCTCCGGACGCTCGGACGAGCCGGGACCGGACTGAGCGCCGCCGTTCAGCAGGGCCAGGGCAGCCGGTGGGAAGATCAGCACCGACAGCAGCCCGGCGCACACGAGGGCCGCAGCCGTGACCGACGAGATCGTGCCCAGCACCAGCCCGATCTGCGTCGCGGTCACCAGGAACGGCAGCGACGTGGCCTGCAGCAGCGCAACGGCGGCCGTTGCCCGGCCACCGAGCGTGCGCCGCACCAGCAGGGCCGGGACCCCGCGCACGATGAGCAGCGCGGCGAGGAAGACCGGCACCCGGGCCAGCGCCCCGGGGCTGTGCAGGAGGCCGGTCAGGTCGAGCCGGATACCCGAGCTGACGAAGAACACCGGCACGACGAAGCCGTAGCCGATGGCCTCAAGCTTGCCGCGGAACTGCGGGTGGGAAGACGAGTCGCGGTCGACGAGGCTGACGATCGCTCCCGCGAGGAACGCGCCGAGGATGCTTTCCAGACCGAAACGGGTCGCGAGAGCCACGAACGCGACCAGCAGGAGGACGGCGAGGCGCACCCTGATCTCGGCCGTCGTGTCCTGGAGACCGAGGAGCAGGTCGCCGATGCGCATCGACCGCCCGGCCCGGACCGCGACGACTGCGGTCAGGACGATCAGCGCGGCGAACGAGATCAGCAACACGACCTTCGCCCCCGGGCTCCCGTTCGAGGTCGAGAAGAAGAACGAGAGCACGACGATGGCGGCGAAGTCGGCCACGGTGGCGGCGGCGATCGCGGTCTGGCCTACCGCGGTCTGGCTGTTCCCGGCGTCCTTCAGCACCGGCACCACCAGGCCGAGCGAGGTCGCCGACAGTGCGACCGCGATCAGGAGCGGCTGCTGCACCCAGCCGAGCGCGTGCAGCCCCGTGCCGACGGCCAGGCCGAGTGCGAGAGTGACGGCGTAACCACCCGTAGCCAAGGCCAGTGCTTGTCCGTGCAGCCGCATGAGATCGATCTCGAGCCCGGCGCGGAAGAGCAGGAAGGCCAGCCCGAACAGGGCCAGGATCTGCACCGGGAGATCGACCCTCACCCAGTTGAACCCGGTCGGGCCGACGACGATCCCGGCGACGATCTCAAGGACGACGGCCGGGATCCGCAGTCGAGGCGCGGCCCCGGCGAGCAGCGGAGCGAGCACCGCGATGACGGAGATGACGAGCAGGTTGTCGAACGAGACCTCGGGCATACAGGTTCAGTCTCGATCGGGCTCCGAACGTTTCACCTGTAACGCGGGCCCGTGCCCAGCAGACTGCAGTTCGACCCCACCGCGAGACCGAAGGAGACGTGTTGTGCCGAACGAGGACCTCATCCGCACCCGTCATGCTCTGCACGCCGTGGCCGAACACGTACTCGCCGGCCCACAACACCGCAGCAGCCGGACGATCGAGCTCCGCGTCTCGCCAGGCGGCTTCCGCACCGTGTCCAAGCCGTCGCTCGCCGTCGTCGGCACCGACCTGCTGCGCGCCGGCATCGCCCATCCCCTCTCCGGGACCACCGCCCGCGACCTCGCCGCCTCGGTCGGCATCGAGGCGGGCGCCCCGGTCGACGTCTACGGCGACGGGGGGCAGGTGAGCGCCGACGAGCCGCTCGACGTCGACGCCCAGGCGGCCCGCGTCATCGCCGACGCCTTCGCCCACGGCGACGCCGCACTGCGACTGCTCGCGCCGGACCTCGAACCGGTGCTGTGGCCTGAGCACTTCGACGTCGGCATCCGCCTCGACAACATCAACTACGGCGTTTCACCCGGTGACGGCTACCTGGGCGAGCCCTACGCCTACGTCGGTGTCGATGTCGTGCCGGCCGACGACCCGTACTGGAACGCCCCGTTCGGAACCGTGCAACCCATGACCTCATTCGCAGACGTGAGCGAGCTACGCGACTTCTTCACCGACGCTAGGCAGCATCGACGGAACTAATGGCCCACCTCGTCGGCTGGATCGTCAGCGCCGACCACCCCACACCACATCGAATCAGCGTCAGCTATGACTAGACGCAGATGATTGCGGTAGCCCGTCACATCAGCCCGCGCGGCGACGCGTGTGCGGCGTGCTTGCCGGTCACAACGGTCTCCGACACGACCCGCGCGCTCGTGCTCAATTACCCGCTGCTACCTGCCCCGCGCCTACGCGAAATTCGAGTACCTCGTCCCGGCCGACACCCACATTACCGCGTTACCGGCCTGTGCAACCGGCTACCTGTCAGGCGGGGAGGGACGAGCTACGGCTGTCCGAGGTTCGCGGCGTGCCGGACGGTCATGAAGCCAGGTCCGGGTGGTCAGGTCGGGACGAGGCAGGGCCTGTCGGCGTAACGCTTGGCTTCCTCGACGACGCGGCCGAGCGTCCGGTCCACCAGGTCCTGGTCGGCGTCCAGGCGTCGGAACCGAGGGACGACGCTGGTCTCGAGCCACCGCCAACGGTCGTCGAACCGCGCCATGCTCGGGACCGTCCGGGTCCGCAGCGCGTCACCCAGCCCGGCAGTCAGCGAGTACGCGGAGAACGACGTGAAGTACCTGACCTCCCGTCGAAGGCCGCGCACCTCGAAAGTGGTCGTCGAGCCCATCGATACCAGCCGGGCGAAGGTGCCCGACAGACGGTCGAAGAGCGGCTGCACCACGACACGCTGCTCGTGCTCCAGGAGAGCGAGGTTGCCGGCCCAGACCAGGTCGGCAGCCTCCCGTCGGGCCGCTGCCGTCGACCCCTCGTCCGACAGCACCGCGCGACCCCAGTCGATCGTCTCGAAGGCGGACAGCAGCCCGGCATACTCGCGGTGCGGCCCCAGCAGCCGCCGCAGGTCCTCCACGCCGTCTGCGGCAGCGAGGTAGGCCAGGTGGACCCAGAAGATGTCGGCATAGATCGCGTTGTTGACCTCGCGCATCCGGTGCGCGTCCTCCGTCAGCAGCCGCCGGCGACTCAGACTGCGGGGGAGGTCCACGTAGCCGCTCCGGTCAGCGTCCAGACGGAAGGGGAACAGCACCAGGCGGGCGTGGTGGGAGGCGATCGCGGCCATGCCAGCCCACTTGAAGCAGGTCGGCTGCTGCGTGTAGAGCCACGCGTAGCGGGAGGAGATCTCCACGTTGCGGTGGAAGGTGCAGCACGGCGGACTCAGCAGGGAGTCGGCCGCGGAACGCCATCCCGCTACAGTGTCCGGGAGTCCGTTCGGGTCCGTGTGCTCCATGGCTCCGATGGTCGGCCACCTCCCTTACCGCCGGGCGCAGTGTCGGGGCGCAAGACGTCCGACTCAGTGTGCACCCTGCCGGCCGGTGACACCCCGACCCAGTACTGACGAACCGCCGACGCGGCTAGTCGCCGGGGACGTCATCCGAACTCTGGCAGCGTTGCCAAGGTTGACCAGCACTGCGATCCATGCGCTGATCGTGGTTATCCGAACGTTCCTCAGCTTCCCGCCAAAGCTGGAGATCACCGGGCTATGGCCTCGTCACGAGCACAAATCCGAACGGCCAACCCGGAGAGGCGATGAGGTCGGCCCTGGTCGGCCGGGACCGTACGGCAGTTCCAACATCCTGGTGGCGCAGGACCCCACGGAAGGTCTGAATTTCTGGAAGTCGCGACCACTGGCGGCGCGCCCGATTGGTGCGTCTTTTCGGTGCCCCTCTGTTGTCAAGGGGTCGGGATCAGCTCTTTGGAGTGTGCGCCGGCGCTTGTCGCCGTCGAGGTCGTTCGTCTGGTGGGGCGCTCCACCTTGACGGCTCCGGCGCGTCGGCGCATCTGCTGGGGAGCCGGCCCCGGACGGGGCTTCGCAGGGGCCGTGGTGGCCGGTAGCGTCATGGGTGCGGGTCCGGGAAGTGGCTGATC
>NZ_JBKJPP010000068.1:0-10587 GCF_046595215.1 Lapillicoccus sp.
GTCGGCTCGGTCGATGCCGTCATCACGGCGCAGGAGCTGCGCCCGCAGATCATCGCGGCGATCGAACGAGGGCTCACCGCCGGCGACTGAACCCACCGCGGCTGCCCCGATGGCCCCTGAAGCCACTGCCGTCGGACATGGTTGGGGCCCCGCCGTCGGTGGGGTCCGGGGCGCGGTCATGGTCACGGCGGCGGGTCGGGGGTGTCGGTTGCTTCGGTGTCATCGGGGGCGACGGTGTCATCGGTTCGGACCTCGCGCAGGTAGCTGTCGTAGGACCCTTCAGCCAGGTCCCACCTGACCTGCCCGTTCACGACCCGCCCGGACAAGCGGTGGATGTGGACCCAACGGTGGTGATAGCCACACACCAACGCCGCCTACGCCAGGTCGGTCGGCCCGCCGTCGGCGACGTGCCACAGGTGATGCGCGTGCCCACCACTGCGCGGGCATCGCGCACCCGGGGATCGTGCACGCCCCGTCGCGCAGCCACAACACCCTGGTCTGCGCGGGGTGGACCACCGCCACTCCTGACCCAGGTCCAGGACCTGCCCGTGGGTGCCCAGCACCACCGGGATGATCCCGCGTCGCAGGCCAGCCGGCGCACCGTCCCGGGCGCCAGCAACGTCCCGGGCGCCAGCAGCGTCCCGCCGTCACTTGGACCCGACGACCGCACCCGCCCGCAACTGCGCCACCAGATCCTCCCAGCTGACCGTCACGAACAGGGTGGACTTGTTGGCCGTCGGCGCCCCCTGCGGTGCGCCGACCGCGCGGCGGACCAACTCCACCAACGCCTCCCCCCGCCGCTGCGAAGCCGGGCGCAGGTCCGGCACCCCCTCGCCCGGACGCGGCGCCGACAGCGGCCCCAACGCCGCCTTGCCCTCGGTGTCCAGACGCAGGGCGTCGTCGAAGAGCCCGTCCCCGCCGCCCATCGCCCGGGACAGCGACACCAACGCCGTGACCCGCTCCTGGTCCCTGCCGCGAGGCCAACGTCACCGCCAGCAACGCCCCCGCCCGACCCACCCGCCACGACGGCGCCCACTCGATGATCCACCCCGCATGCGCCCGGGCCAACGTCGACGTGGTCTCCCCCCGCCCGATGGCCTCGGACAGCACCGCCACCCGGGCCGCCTCGACCGCCCGGGACACGTCATCCCACTGCCGAAAGAGCGGCCCCAACATCGAACCGCCCGCCCGCCTGCCTGCCACACCACCTCACCGATCCCCCCCAACGCCGCCGTCGCCGCGTCGATCACCTCGCGGCGTTCGCTCAGCTGCTGGACCTGTCCCATCACCCCAACCCAGACACCACCACCGACACCCCCACCCGACACCACCAAACCCCCAACCACGGTGTCCACAAGGGGTATTCACCACACCCCACCATCCACAGGACCAACTCGAACCCCTTGAAAGTGAGAGGTTCACGCAAGCCGAAACGTGTCCGATCCGGATCCCGTACGCTGTATCCACAGCGCCACGCCGAGGGACAGGGGCTACCCATGAGTGACCAGCCGACACCTCTGCCCGGGTGGTACCCCCACGGCGGAGGGCAGCGCTACTGGGACGGTCGCTCCTGGACGGGACACGTGGCGCCGATCCAGCAGCCACAGGACTGGACCGGCCCCGGCCAGCGGCCGCTGCCCTCACGACCGGTGGGCCTCGTCCAAGGGCAGTACGGCATGGTGCCGGCCATCCAGGTCGCGCCCAAGAACCCCGCCCTCGCCCTGCTCGCCTCGTTCTTCATCCCCGGCCTCGGCTCCATGCTCAACGGAGAGGTGGGCAAAGGGGTCGGGATCCTCATCGGCTATGCCGTGTGCTGGGTGCTCAGCTTCGTCCTCATCGGCATTCCCGGTCTCATCGCCTTCTGGGTCTGGGGTCTGGTCGACGCCTATCAGGGCGCCCAGAAGTGGAACGCCCGGCACGGGATCCTCAGCTGAGACCAGCCCCGTAAGGCCCCGGGCCAGCCCGAGGACTGACGTGGCTCACCCCCGGTCACCCTGAGACAGCCGGTGGGACAGCGCCTGGGACAGGTCGTCGGCGACACCAAGCGCGATGCCGTCGAGGATGTCGTGCTCACTCGTCACGACCACCAGCTCGTCGCCCAGACCGGTCTCGCGCTGCACCCGGTCGATGACCCGGTCCCACACCAGCCCGCCGGCGCCGATGACGTCCACGCGCCCCGGGTGCATGAAGCCCAACCCCGCCCGTTCGGCCCGCGTCATCGCCAGCAGCTCCCGCGCGGCGGCCCGCATCCGCCTCGCCGGGGTCCCCGCGAGATGGATCCGCGAAGGATCGTATGCCGTGAGCCCGATCGCGTGGGCCGTCACCGTCGTGACGCTGCCGGCCAGCCCGACGAGCGCCCTGACGTCGCAGAACCCCACCGTCTCGACCGCGAGGTCGATCGCCGCGTCGATGTCGCGGGTCGCCGCCGCCACCTCGTCGACGGTCGGTGGGTCGGACACCAGGTGGCGTTCCGTCATCCGCACGCAGCCGATGTCGACCGACCTGGCCGCCTCGACCGACCTACTCCCCCGGACGAACTCGGTCGACCCGCCGCCGAGGTCGACGACGAGATAAGGGCCGGCCACCCCCGCCCCGGCGACGTCGCCCGTCGCTCCGCGGAACGACAGCCCCGCCTCCTCGTCCCCCGAAACGACCTCTGGCAGCACGCCGAACGCCGCGAAGGCCTCCGCGACACCAGCCACGAACTCGCCCGCGTTGGAGGCGTCCCGGGACGCCGAGGTCGCGACGAACCGCACCGCGGACACACCGAGCTCGACGCACTGCCCGGCATACTCGCGGGCCATCACGAGGGTCCGTTCCATCGCCACGGGGTCGATGCGTCCGGTGCGGTCGACCCCGTAGCCGAGACGCACGACCTCCATCCGGCGCAGCGCGTCGCTGAGCACTCCTGACGGCGAGATGTCGGCGACGAGCAGCCGGATGGAGTTGGTGCCACAGTCGATTGCCCCGACGCGCACGGATGGGGCGGACCCTGGCCCAGTCATCTCGGCTCAGTCATCCAAGCGCCCGAGACCGGCACTCAGCGCCGCACAGCTCGTCGGGACCCACCAGTCGCCGAGCATCGCGAGCGCCTCGTCGCCGAGAGGGTTGACCCCCTGCCCGACTGCAAGCGAGTGGGCGACGAGGACGTGGAGGCACTTGACGCGGTCCGGCATCCCCCCGGCGGAGATCCCCTCGATTTCGGGCACCTCGCCGAGCTCGGCGCGACGCCGCAGGTAGTCCTCGTGGGCGGCGTGATATCCGGCGGCCAGGTCTGGCTCCTCCCCGAGCCGCGCCTGCATCTGCTTCATGACGCCCTGGGTCTCGAGCGTGCTGACCACGCCCGTCAGCCGCGGGCACGTGGCGTAGTAGGTCGTCGGGAACGGTGTGCCGTCGGGCAACCGGGGCTCCGTGCGCAGCACGTCCGGCTCTCCGCAGGGACACCGGTGGGCCACCTCGACGACCCCGCGCACCTCGCGCCCCCGCTGGCGCGACGCCGCATCGAGATCGGCCTGCGACACCGCTGCCCGTATGCGGCGGGCCGGCGGGCCGGCGGCGGCGGCCGGCTGCTCGGCCGTGACGAACTCCGCCCTGCCCTTGGACTCCTCGGTGCTCGTGGACTCCTCAGTGCTCATCCACTGCTCGGTGCTCATGCACCGCCCGCTGATCACTTCGCCGGGACGGGGGCCAGGCCAGCGGCCGGCTGGTCCGCGAGCTGCACCGACTGCCAGAGCCTGCCATACCAAGGGGAGTTGCTGTCTGCGGCCGGCGCCGCGACGACGGCTGCCGGTGGGACCGCCCCGGCCTGCTTGGTCCCGTCGATAACGGTGTAGGAGCGATCGCCGACCTTGACGAACTTCAGTCGCTCACGGGCCTGCTGCTCGACGTAGGCGGGGTCCTTCCACCGCGCCTCCTCCGTCCTCAGGACACCGACGTTCTGGTCCTGCTGCACGACCTTGTCCTGCAGGGCCGCGATCTCGCCGCGCTGACGGATCAGGGACCGCGCGGTCGGGAGCAGAGTGACGGCCAGCATGACGAGGATCGACGCGAGGACGGCCCCACGCACCCAGGCGTTGGAGCTGCGCTGCTCGGGGGCAACGGTCCGCGACCGCGCCGACGAGCCGGGGCGGGAGGAGCCGACCCGAGGCGCCACAGGCCGGGAGCCGCTCGAGCGTCCCGTCCCCCGCGCGCTGGGACGGGCTGCCGGCCTCGAGGCGGCGGACTTCGCGGCACGCGGCGTGGCGGTCCTGGCAGCACGCGGCGCAGCAGCCTTCACGGCACCCGGCCCAGCGGTCCCGGCGCCCCGCGTCGCAACAGCCTTGGCGCCCGCGCGAGCCCCGGCCAGCGTGGTGGCCTCCGGCTCGTGCGGCGGCCTGCCCTGCCCACTCATGTCGTCGTCCCCGTTCAGTCCTGCGCGTCGGCGTCGTCCCGCGCAGCCTCAGTCTGCAGCGTCGACGGCGTCCTGGGCTCGACCGACCCGTCGTCCGGCGCGTCGTCGCCCCCGGACGACACAGCACTGACCGTCCCGGAACTCGTCGCGCCCCCGGGACTCGTCGTCCCCTCGGAACTCGTCGCGCCCCCGGAGCCCGGGTCGGCCCCCGCCCCGGACTCGGTCTCGGTCGCCGCACCCCGGCCCTCGTCCTTGGTGGCGAACCTCGGGAAGGCGCCGGCCCCGGCATACGCCGCCGCCGCGTCGAGCTCCTCCTCGATGCGCAGGAGCTGGTTGTACTTCGCGACGCGCTCGGAGCGGGCCGGGGCCCCGGTCTTGATCTGGCCGCAGTTCGTCGCGACGGCGAGGTCGGCGATCGTCGTGTCCTCGGTCTCGCCGGAGCGGTGGCTCATCATGCAGGTGTAGCCGTTGCGGTGCGCCAGGTCGACGGCGTCGAGCGTCTCGGTCAGCGAGCCGATCTGGTTGACCTTGACGAGGAGCGAGTTGGCCGTGCCCGTGGAGATGCCGCGCTGGAGGCGCTCGGGGTTGGTGACGAAGAGGTCGTCACCGACGATCTGGACCCGGCTGCCGAGCCGCTCGGTGAGCGTCTTCCAGCCGTCCCAGTCCTCCTCGTCGAGCGGGTCCTCGATGGACACGAGCGGGTAGTCGTCGACGAGCTGCTCGTAGTAGTCGATCATCTCGGCCGCGGTCTTCGCCCCACCCTCGAACGCGTAGGAGCCGCCCTCGAAGAACTCCGACGCGGCGACGTCGAGCGCGAGCGCGATGTCGGTGCCCGCGACGTAGCCGGCCTTGTCGATCGCCTCGAGGATCAGGTCGAGGGCGGCCCGGTTGGACTCGAGGTTGGGCGCGAACCCACCCTCGTCACCGAGCCCGGTCGCGAGCCCGCGCTCCTTGAGCACGCCCTTGAGCGCGTGGTAGACCTCGGCGCCCCAGCGCAGCGCCTCACGGAACGAGGCGGCCCCGATCGGGGCGATCATGAACTCCTGGACGTCGACGTTGGAGTCGGCGTGCGACCCGCCGTTGAGGATGTTCATCATCGGCACCGGCAGGATGTGGGCGTTCGGCCCCCCGACGTAGCGGAACAGCGGCAGGCCGGCGGAGTCGGCGGCGGCGCGGGCCACGGCGAGCGAGACCCCCAGGATCGCGTTGGCGCCGAGGTTCTCCTTGTTCGTGGACCCGTCGAGGGCGATCATCTCGGCGTCGATGAGCCGTTGCTCGCTGGCGTCGAAGCCGACCAGCCGCGGGTGGATGTCGTCGAGCACGGCGTCGACCGCGCCCTCGACCCCCTTGCCGCCGTAGCGCGCGGCGTCGCCGTCGCGTCGTTCGGAGGCCTCGAAGGCCCCGGTCGAGGCCCCCGACGGGACGGCCGCGCGGGCGATGGTGCCGTCGTCGAGGGCCACCTCCACCTCGACGGTGGGGTTGCCGCGGGAGTCGAGGATCTCGCGCGCGCCTACTGCCTCGATGCTGGCCACAGTGCTCTCCTGCTGGGTGGGAAGACGGGTGGGAGGACGGGTGGCACGCGGGTGCCGCAGTGCCCGCTCAGCCTATCGGCTCGGCCGAGGCCGTTGAGGGACCGACCCGCTCGGTCAGCGCCCGCAGCGAGGACCGCAGGGCCGCGTCCGGGTCCACGCCGGCCCGCTTCAGCTCGACGACGAGGGCGAGCAGCCGGGCACCCGGATCCCCCGCCCCGGCCGACGCGGTCGCCGCGTCGAGGAGGTCCTCCCGGCCGGACCGCTGGAGCCGGGCGACCACCTTGGTGGCCCGGGCGAGCGGCGGCATGGCCACCGGTATGCCGTGCAGCAGACCGCCGTCGTCGGCCGGCTGGCGCTTCCCGGCCCGCTCCCGCGCCTTGATCGCCTCCCAGCTGACCTCGACGGCCTCCGGCGACGCAGCGCCGTCGTCGGCGAAGACGTGGGGGTGGCGGCGGACGAGCTTGGCGACGATTCCGCCCGCGACGTCGTCGATGTCGAAGGGGTCGTCGCCGTCGTCCTCGCCGACCCGGGCGTGGAAGGCCACCTGCAGGAGGACGTCGCCCAGCTCCTCGACCATGTGCTGGCGGTCGCCGGACTCGAGCGCCTCGGCCGCCTCGTGAGCCTCCTCGATGAGGTAGGGCACCAGCGACTCGTGGGTCTGGGCGGCGTCCCAGGGGCACCCACCGGGTGAGCGGAGCCGGTCCATCACCGCGACGAGGTCGAGCAGCCGGGCTCCCTGGACGTCATGCGAGCCGAGGACGACCTCGATCTCGGGCGGGTTCGCCAGCCGGGAGACCTCCGAGGCGAGGGCGTCGGTCAGCCCCGGGTCACCGTCGGCCGACCCGATCCACACGACCTGGTTGGCGGAGTCCGCGCACGCCCGGTCGACGAGGGCGCGGGCCAGCTCGGGTGGGCCCTCCTGCGGGAGGTGCGTCACCGGCATACCGGCCTCGCGTATGCCGTGGACCTGCGGGTCGTCGTCGCGCCCGGCCACGAGGTCGGCGACCTCGAGGGCCCCCCAGCCGTCGCGGGTCAGGACCCCGGCGGCGACCCGCGGGCTGGAGAGCAGGAGGGTCAGCCGGCCGGGCATCGGATCACTGACCGGGCTGGGCCGGGGCCGTCGCGGTGGGCGTCGGGACGACCCAGTTGGGCTGCTGCTGGACGAAGCCGCCGTCCGTGGGGCTGAAGGTGCCGTAGCGCGGGTCCATCTCGATCTTCGCCGCGCTCATCGTGGCGATGATCGAGGTGACGTCCTGCGGCGTGAGAGCCTTGGCGTTGCTGATGGAGACGAACTTCAGCAGCTCCTTGGTGTGCTCGCTCGCGTCGGGGACCTTGGCGAGGTCGCTGACGTAGCGGGCGTCGGGCTTCCAGGTGCCGGCCTTCTCGACGTGCGCGACGACGAACCCGGCCAGCACGAGCGTGCCGGCGGCCCTGGCCTCCGTCAGCTGCTGGGAGGGGTCGGTGACGAGGAACTGGTTGTACTGCCGGGTTGTCTCGGCGACGTCCTCGACCGAGATCGCCTGACCGTTGACGAACGCCGCCGTGCGCGAGCGCTGCACGACCTCGCAGCCGCCGAGGCTCAGCGAGGCGACGATGAGGGCGGCGGACAGGCCGAGGCCGCGCCGGGTCATCGAGGGACGTCGCATCATCGACGGGGTCCTTTCGGGCTGCTGGGGTCTGCTGTCGGGCGCTGCCGAGGCAGGCCGGTCATGTCACTGTCGCGCCCATTGTGCCTGACGGGCCGCCACTGCCCTGCTCCGGTCAGCGGCCTGCGCTCGTCCCGACCCGGGCGGCGTCCGCGAGCTGGTCGAGCAGGACGGCCCTGACCAGGTCGGTGGCCCACCGCAGCACGGCCTGGTCGCGCAACGGCTGGCCCCCGACCCGTGCCGTCATCGGCTTCGGCACGAGGATGGTGTGGAGGGCCTCCTTGACGATGGTCCCGGGATAGAGCCGCTGGAGGCGCATCTGCTGGCTGTCACGTAGCTCGACCGGCCCGAAGCGCACCGTGTTGCCCTGCAGCGCGATGTCGCCGATGCCCGCCGCCCGCGCGACCGTGCGCAGCCGGGCCACCTCGATCAGGTTGAGCGCCGGCTCCGGCGGGGCGCCGTAGCGGTCGCGCAGCTCCTCCTCGATCTCGGTGACGGCGGCCTCGTCGACGACGGCGGCGAGCTTCTTGTAGGCCTCGAGCCGCAGCCGCTCGCCGGGCACGTAGTCGTGCGGCAGGTGGGCGTCGACGGGGAGCTCGATCTTGATCTCGGCCGGGGCGGTGTCGCTCTCGCCCCGGAAGTCGGCGACGGCCTCGCCCACGAGACGGACGTAGAGGTCGAAGCCGACCCCGGCGATGTGGCCGGACTGCTCGCCGCCGAGGAGGTTGCCCGCACCGCGGATCTCGAGGTCCTTCATGGCGACCTGCATGCCGGCGCCGAGGTCGGTGTGACTGGCGATCGTCATGAGCCGGTCGTGGGCGGTCTCGGTGAGGGGCTTCTCGGGCGGGTAGAGGAAGTAGGCGTAGGCCCGCTCCCGCCCGCGACCGACCCGGCCGCGCAGCTGGTGGAGCTGACTCAGTCCGAAGACGTCGGCGCGCTCGACGATGAGGGTGTTGGCGTTGGAGATGTCGAGGCCGGTCTCGACGATCGTCGTGCAGACGATCACGTCGAAGCGCTTCTCCCAGAAGTCGAGGACGACCTGCTCGAGCTTGTGCTCGCCCATCTGCCCGTGCGCGGTCGCGATCCGCGCCTCGGGGACGAGCTCGCGCAGTCGCGCGGCGGCGCGCTCGATCGAGCTGACCTTGTTGTGGACGAAGAAGACCTGGCCTTCGCGGAGCAGCTCGCGCCGGATCGCGGCGGTGATCTGCTTCTCCTCATAGCCGCCGACAAACGTCAGGATGGGGTGGCGTTCCTCCGGAGGCGTTGCGAGAGTGGACATCTCACGGATCCCGGTGACAGCCATCTCGAGGGTGCGCGGGATCGGGGTGGCGGACATGGCGAGGACGTCGACCGCCGTGCGCATCGTCTTCAGCTGTTCCTTGTGCTCGACGCCGAAGCGCTGCTCCTCGTCCACGACGACCAGTCCGAGGTCCTTGAACTTCACGTCCTTGCCCAGCAGGCGGTGGGTGCCGATGACGAGGTCGACGCTGCCGGAGGCGAGGCCGGCAAGCACGTCCTTGGCCTCGACGTCGCTCTGGAAGCGGCTCAGCGACTTCACCACGACGGGGAACTGGGCATAGCGCTCGGAGAAGGTGTTGAAGTGCTGGGTCACGAGCAGCGTCGTCGGCACGAGGACGGCCGCCTGCTTGCCGTCCTGGATGGCCTTGAACGCCGCCCGCACCGCGATCTCGGTCTTGCCGTAGCCGACATCGCCGCAGATAAGCCGGTCCATGGGGACCTCGCGCTCCATGTCAGCTTTGACCTCATCGATGCTGATCAGCTGGTCGGGCGTCTCGACGTAGACGAAGGCATCTTCGAGCTCACGCTGCCAGGGGGTGTCCGGCCCGAAGGCGTGACCCTTGGTCGCCATCCTGGCGCTGTACAGCCGGATCAGCTCGCCTGCGATCTGCTTCACGTGCTTCTTCGCGCGGCCCTTGGTCTTGGCCCAGTCCGCGCCACCCAGCTTGTTCAGGGTCGGAGCCTCACCGCCGACGTAACGGGTGATCTGGTCGAGCTGGTCGGTGGGGACGAATAGAAGGTCCGGCTGACTGTTACTCGATTTCTTGCTGGAGCCGTACTCCAGCAGCAGGTATTCGCGGGCCGCTCCGCCGACCGTGCGCTGCACCATCTCGGAGAACTTGCCGACGCCGTGCTGCTCGTGGACGACGTAGTCGCCCGGACGCAGCTCCAGCGGGTCGACCTGGTTGCGTCGCCGTGACGGCAGCCGGCGCATGTCCTTGGTGGAGGTGCCCGCACTGCTGGCACCGGTCAGGTCGGACTCGGTGACGACGACCAGCCGGGCGTCGGGAGCGACAAACCCGCGCACCAGCGCTCCGGTGGTCACCTGGATGAGGCCGGCAGGAAGCTCGTCAAGCTTGACTGCACCGGTCGAGAGGCGGTTGGGGATGTCGTGCTCGGACAGGACCTCGCTGACCCGCTTGGCCAGACCCAGCCCGTCGGTCACGACCACGGTGTGCCAGCCTTCGCCAGCCCAGCGCCGCAGGTCCGCGACCGCGCGCTCGGTATCCCCGCGATAGGCCTCGATGTCGGTCGGCGCGATGGTGAGACGTTGAACCGCGCCCGGGGCCAGGCCGCCAAGGTCATCCAGGTCCTCGTCGCTGCCAAAGCTGGTCAGCGACCACCACGGCCGGCCCGTCTCGATCGCGTGGTCACGGACGTCACCCAGCGACCAGTACGACGCCGTGCCCAGGATCGCGTGCAGGTCAATGGGAACGGCGTTTCCGGCGGCCGCGTTGGACCAGCTCGCGTCAAGGAACTCAGCGC
The DNA here is from genome assembly GCF_046595215.1 of Lapillicoccus sp. Classification (NCBI taxonomy): domain Bacteria; kingdom Bacillati; phylum Actinomycetota; class Actinomycetes; order Micrococcales; family Intrasporangiaceae; genus Lapillicoccus; species Lapillicoccus sp. The sequence goes on from NZ_JBKJPP010000068.1 coordinate 10,353, forward strand.
TGGTGGCCACCAGGTCGTATGCCCGCTTGCGGACCCGCTCGGGGTCGGTCAGGACGACGTGGGTTCCCTGCGGCAAGACGTCGAGCAGGCTCTCCATGCCGTCGACCAGCGCCGGCGCAAGGGACTCCATGCCCTCGACGGCGATGCCCTCGGCCACTTTCAACAGCATGTCGGCGACTCCTGGCAGCTGCCCTGCGAGGGCCCCCGCGCGCTCCCGAACGGTCTTGGTCAGCAG
>NZ_JBKJPP010000101.1:0-4564 GCF_046595215.1 Lapillicoccus sp.
GTTCCACGGCACGTCCCACGCCTTCGTCTCCCGCCGCGCCGCCGAGCTCGTGGGCCGGCCCGTGGACAGCGCCAACGTCATCGTCCTGCACCTCGGCAACGGCGCCAGCGCGGCGGCTGTCGCCGGTGGCCGGTGCATCGACACCTCGATGGGACTGACCCCGCTCGAGGGCCTCGTCATGGGGACCCGCCCCGGCGACCTCGACCCGTCGCTACCGGCGCACCTGCACCGGAGCGCGGGCATCTCGGTGGAGGACTACGACCACGCGCTCAATACCGACAGCGGCCTGATGGGCCTGACCGGCAGCAACGACTTCCGGGAGGTCAGCGACCGCGCCGGCGCCGGAGACCACGACGCAGCGCTCGCCGTCGAGATCGTCGCCTACCGCATCCGCAAGTACATCGGCGCGTATGCCGCGGCGCTGGGTCGCGTCGACGCCATCGCCTTCACCGCGGGGATCGGCGAGCGCAGCGCGCTCCTGCGTCACGCCGCCACGCGCGGGCTCGAGCTGCTGGGCATCCAGCTCGACGCCGCGGCCAACGTGGCAGCGACGTCGGGCGAGCACCGGGTCTCGACTGCGGCCAGCCGGGTCGCCGTGCTGGTCATCCCCACCAACGAGGAGCTCGAGATCGCCCGGCAGGCCGCGGCCCTCGTCGGGCGCCCCTGAAACCCGGAATTCGCCGTCCCCACCATGGGGTCACTCCTCAGCCGTGATGCGTGCGAGCACGTCGCGTCCGCGGGGATGGCCATCCGGTTCCTGCGATAACAGTTCCACGATCCTGGCCTCGTTGTCGGGTTGGTGATCGTCCAGCGAGTCGTAGAGCGCTACCCCCAGTGCAGCAAAGGACCCCGGAACGTGATGGTCGACGGCGTGTTCCAGAAGATGAATCGCTTCCCTGCTGCGGCCCAGCTGGTGAAGGGCGACCGACGCTCCGATGTAGCCCTTGAGGTCGCCGTGCGCGATGGCGGCGTAAAAGTGGCGGACCGCGGCCATGGGTTGCTCGTCCGACACCACCAGCCCCACGTTAAACCACGCTTCGCAGACTCCCAGATGAGCCGCTCGGAGCAGGTTTCGGCGGGCCCTCTTGCGCCTGCCGAGCTGAGCGTTGCAGTTGCCCGCATTGAAGTAGGCGTCCGCGTCGCCTGCGTCCCCCAGCTCCTCCCAGATCTTGGCGGCTCGCCTCAGCCGCCCCGCGTCGTAGAGGTCCTGTGCCTCGAGGAACATCGATTTCATCGCGGATTTCTTCGTGCCCGCCACCATGCACTCAGAACCAAATGCGGGCGGTGTCGCCGCCCCCCGCGCGGCCTTGACCACCAGGTCAACGCTGGTAGACGGGGACGATCTGGGCCCGGGCCAACGTGTGGAAGAACAGGTTGAAGCCGAGCACCGTGGGGGTGGCGTCCTGCGGCACGTCGAGCGACTCGACGTCGACCGCGTGGACGACGACGAAGTACCGGTGGGCGATGTGACCCTCCGGCGGGGCCGCACCGAGGAACTGCCGCACCCCGCCGTCGTTCCTGAGCTGGATCGCGCCCGCCGGCAGCCCCGACCCGGTGTCGTCGCCGGCACCGGTCGCAAGCTCGGTCGTCGTCACGGGGATGTTGAGGACGGCCCAGTGCCAGAAGCCGGCCGCGGTGGGGGCGTCCGGGTCGTAGACGGTGACGGCGAAGCTCTTGGTCTCCTCGGGGAAGCCGGACCAGCTCAGCTGCGGCGAGATGTCCTGGCCACCGGCACCGAAGATGCCACTGACCTGGGCGTTCTCGAGCTTCTCCCCCTCGGCGACATCCGTCGAGGTGACCTCGAAGGAGGGGACCTTCGGGAGGGCGGCATACGGGTCATGGGCCATGGGGGACTCCTCGATGGTTCGAACTGCGGGGCCGGGGCAACGGTGCCGCACTCAGGTTAGGCCCTGGACGGCCGCGAGCGCCTTGTCGGCGTGCACCGTCATGTTCATCTCGGAGGTGATCGCCTCGGCGATGCGCCCGTCGCGGTCGATGACGAAGGTCGCGCGCTTGACCGGGGTGAGGTACCTGCGCTTCACCCCGAAGGCCGTCGCCACGGCGCCGTCCTTGTCGGAGAGCAGGGGGTAGTCGAGCGACTGCTGGGCGGCGAACTGAGCCTGGGCGGCGACGTCGTCGACGCTGATGCCCACCCGCTGCGCCCCGGCACTGGCGAAGTCCGACGCGAGGTCCCGGAAGTGGCAGGCCTCCTTGGTGCACCCGGACGACGAGGCCACGGGGTAGAAGAACAGGACCACCGGTCCCTGCTGCAGCATGACCGAGAGCGTGTGGTCGAAGCCCTGCTGGTCGGGCAGGGTGAAGTCGGGGGCGGGCTGGCCGGCGGGCAGCGTCTTCATGGTTCTCCTCGGGTGGGTCCTACGCAGCATTCGTTGCCGGGGCCCCCGCGGATTGGGCCCGCGCGCCGACGGCCCGAGGCACCCTTAGGCTGCGCTGCGTGACCTTCTTCCGGGACCTCGCCGTCCTGATGCGCTTCGGCGGGTTCCGCCGCCTCTTCGCGGTGAGGCTGCTGTCCCAGGCCTCGGACGGTGTCTTTCAGGTCGCGTTGGCCTCGACCGTCCTGTTCTCCCCGGAACGGGCCCCCAGCGCCGGCGCTATCGCCGCCGGCTTCGCGACCATCCTGCTGCCCTTCACCGTCCTCGGTCCCTTCGTCGGCGTGTTCCTCGACCGGTGGTCGCGCCGGAAGATCCTCACCGTCTCCAACCTCGTGCGCGCCGTCCTGCTCCTCGTCATCGCCCTCCTCGTGGCGCGCAACGAGATCGGCATCCCCTTCTACCTCCTCGTCCTGGGGGCCTTCTCCGTCAACCGGTTCCTCCTCGCCGGCCTGTCCGCGGGGCTGCCCCACGTCGTGACCCGCGATCTGCTCGTCACGGCGAACGCCGTCTCGCCGACCTGCGGCACGCTGGCCTACCTCGGTGGGCTCGCCGCCGGCGGCGCCGTCCACGCCGCCACCAACAGCGACGGGGTGGTCCTCGTCGCCGGGGCCGCCAGCTATCTCGTATCGGCGCTCCTCGCGGCCCGGTTGCCGCACCTCGGCCCGGACCTCGCCGGCGCCGACACCGCCGTCCGGGAGGCCCTGACGAGCGTGGTCCGCGGGCTGCTCGACGCCGCCCGCCACCTCTCACCGCTCGGGCGGCTCGCGCTCGGCGTCATCGGGGCGATCCGGCTGCCCTATGGCGTGATGATCGTCGGGACGATCCTGCTCTACCGCAACCACTTCGACTCGTCGAACGCCGGGGCGGGCCTCAAGGGGCTGGGCATCGCCGTCGGGGCCTCCGGTGTCGGTTACGCCCTCGCGGCCCTGCTCACGCCCACCTTCTCCCACCGCTACGGGATGCGCACCTATGTCACCGGGCTCAGTCTCCTCGCGGCCGTGATGCAGGTCTTCCCGGCCGCCCTGTTCACCCGGTGGGCCGTCGTCATCTCCGCCCTCGGGCTCGGCGCCGCGACACAGGGCGTGAAGATCTGCGTCGACACGACCATCCAACGGGTCGTCAGCGACATCTACCGCGGGCGCATCTTCGCCCTCTACGACGTCCTGTTCAACGCCGTCTTCGTGGCGGCAACGGCCCTGGCCGCGGTCGTCCTGCCCACGGACGGGCGCTCGTATGCCGTGCTCGGCGGCGCCGCGCTCTGGTATCTCCTCGTCGCCGGGGTGGTCTCCCGGTCCTGGCCCCGACACCTCTCCCCGCCCACCATGACCACGCCCACCCCGGGGCCCGGCCCCACCCACCCCTGAACGGACCGAAGTGCCCCCCGCAGCCATCTACCTCATCGCCGGCGTCGCCCTGCTCATCGCCGTCGTCCTGCCCGCGGCCCTGACCCGGTTCGCCGTGTCGGCGCCGATGATCCTCGTAGGACTCGGCATGCTCATCGGGCTGCTGCCGCTGCCGCCGGGTTCGACCCTCGATCCCGTGCGGAACCGCACCCTCATCGAGCACCTCACGGGGGTCACCATCCTCGTCGCCCTGATGGGTGTCGGGCTGGCGCTCGACCGCCCCCTCAGCCTGCGCGACCGCGGGTCCTGGCGTCGGTGGTCGCCGACGTGGCGCCTGCTCCTCGTCGCCATGCCCGTCTGCATCGCCACCGTCGCCCTGCTCGGCTGGTGGGCCCTCGGGCTCGCCCCGGCCGCCGCCCTGCTGCTCGGTGCCGCGCTCGCGCCGACCGACCCGGTCCTGGCCTCCGACGTGCAGGTCGAGGGCCCCCGCGTCGGGACCGAGGACGAGATCGACGAGCATGACGAGGTCCGCTTCGCGCTGACCTCGGAGGCCGGCCTCAACGACGGTCTCGCCTTCCCGTTCGTCCACGCCGCCCTGCTCGTCGCCACCGCGGGTTCCGTCGCCACGTGGGGGTTGCGCTGGGTGGCCTGGGAGCTGATCGGCAAGGTCGTCATCGGGGTGGGAGCCGGCTTCGTCCTCGGCAAGCTGCTCGCCACCGGCGCCTTCCGGGCGCCCCGGCGCTCCTTCCGGCTCGCCGAGCGGGGGGAACCGCTGCTCGCCGTGGCTGCCCTGCTCACGGCATACGGGATCGCCGAGCTCATCGGCGG
>NZ_JBKJPP010000108.1:0-38702 GCF_046595215.1 Lapillicoccus sp.
AGGGTTCGAATCCCTTCTCCGGCTCTTGGACTGTTCCACGAACAGTTCCAATAAGTCCTTCAGATTTCTACGTCGCGATTCGAGCCTCGATCTAGTGCGACCGGCGAAGAGGCCTCGGCCTCTTCGCCCCCCGGGGGGCTGACACCTGGAAGAAGCGCTGCGGCTCGGTCGCGGTCGCGCTCGAGTTGCGCGACGGGCGTTCGAAGACCGAGGAGACGGTGGATTGTGAACCGTCTGCCGACGATACCGTCACGAATGACCCAGAACGGATGGCCATGGTCGCCGCCGCCAGGGCATCTCGCTTGTCATTTTCAGCCACTTTGCGTGCTGGTTGAACATCGAGTCGATGATGTGGATGAACGCCTCGTAGCAGTTGAACAGCCCGTGCCGTCCCGTGAGCAGGTAGCCCTCCAGCCAGCCCTGGCACAGGTGCTCGGACAGCACCTCCATGACCCGCCCGTCGGGCGAGAGGTGGTCGTCACCCGGCAGCGTGGCGCCGTCCCAGGCACGGTTGGTCTGGGCAAAGACAGCCGAGAGCCGGTTGGAGGCGGTCTCGTCCGGGCTCATCATGCGGAAGTTGTCCGGGTTGCGGGTGATGACGTCCCTGATGAACTCTCCGAGCACCCGGGTGGCCTCATTGACCGTCCGGCCCGGCCCGTCCAGGGCCACGGCGTAGTCGCGGAAGTCGGGGAGGTCGAGGTCGCGCAGCAGCCGGCCACCGTTCGCATGCGGGTTCGCGCTCATCCGTCGAACGCCCCTCGGGGACAGCGCCCTCAGCTCCGGCAGCAGTCGGCCCGAGTCGTCGAACAGCTCCTCGGGCCGGTAGCTGTGCATCCACTGCTCCAGCATCTCGCGATGTGCGGCGTTGGTCCGCGTCTCGGTCAGCGGGACCTGGTGGGACCTCCACGTCCCCTCCACATCGAGGCCATCGACCGTGCGCGGCCCGGTCCACCCCTTGGGGGTTCTCAGCACGATCATCGGCCAGGCGGGTCGGTCGGTGGCCCCGCCCTCACGAGCACCTCGCTGGATGGCCTGAATGTCGTCGAGGACGCGGTCCAGGGTCGAGGCCATCTCCTCGTGGACCGCCATCGGGTCGTCGCCCACGACGAAGTGGGGCTCGTAGCCGTATCCGCGCATCAGGTCGGCCAGCTCGGCGTCGGGGACCCGGGCCAGGACGGTCGGGTTCGCGATCTTGTAGCCGTTGAGGTGCAGGATCGGCAGGACAGCACCATCGGTCACCGGGTTGAGGAACTTGTTCGAGTGCCAGCTGGCGGCGAGCGGACCGGTCTCGGCCTCGCCGTCGCCGACGACGCAGGCAACGAGCAGGTCGGGATTGTCGAACGCCGCGCCGAAGGCGTGCACCAGTGCATAGCCCAGCTCACCGCCCTCGTGGATCGATCCAGGGGTCTCCGGCGCCACGTGGCTGGGGATACCGCCGGGGAAGGAGAACTGCCGAAACAGCCGCCTCATCCCGTCCTCGTCCTCGCTGATGGAGGAGTAAACCTCGCTGTAGGTGCCCTCGAGGTAGGCGTTGGCCACCAGCCCCGGGCCGCCGTGCCCGGGTCCGGTGACATAGAGCGCGTTGAGATCCCGCTCGCCGATGACGCGGTTGAGGTGGGCGTAGACGAGGTTGAGACCCGGGGTCGTCCCCCAGTGCCCGAGCAGCCGGGGCTTGATGTCCGCCGCGACCAGTGGCCGGCGCAGCATCGGGTTGTCGAGCAGGTAGATCTGGCCCACGGACAGGTAGTTGGCCGCCCGCCAGTAGGCGTCGAGAAGGTCCAGGTCGTGCCGCTGGGATGGCGCCGTCTCGGTCAGTCCGGTCTCGGGCATGGGTGTCTCCTTGGTGGTGAGGGTGTTCGGTGGTCAGGTGTCGGTGGTCAGGTGTTCGGTGGTCGGGGGTGGTGTGGTCGGGCGTGGTGTGGTCGGGAGGTGCTGAACCAGGCGGCCCTGCGCCGCAGGTGGCGGTCGACCCGGTGGGGCACTCCGCGCGACGTCGGGCTGGGGGCGCTGGCGTAGAAGATGCGTTTGCCGATCTCGATCAGGGCGAGATAGGCCAGGACCATCCCGACCAGGGCCACGAAGAAACCGCCGGGCAGCGGGGCGAAACCCAGCGCTCCGGCCAGCGGCGTGGCCGGGAGCACCGCCCCCAGGGCGACCACCCCGAGAGCAGCAGTGGTCAGCGTGCGACTGGGGCGACTGCGGAAGAAGGGTGTCCGCCGGGTGCGGATGACGAAGATCACCAGGGTCTGGGTGGCAAGCGACTCCACGAACCAGCCGGTGCGGAACTGGGCCGGCCCGGAGTCGAAGACCCACAGCATGACCCCGAACGTCACGAAGTCGAACACCGAGCTGACCGGGCCGAAGAAGAACATGAACCGCCGGATGAACCCGATGTCCCAGTGGGAGGGCCGTCGCAGCTGCTCCTCGTCGACGTGGTCCGTCGGGATGGCCAGCTGGCTGGTGTCGTAGAGCAGGTTGTTGAGCAGGATCTGTGACGGCAGCATCGGCAGGAACGGAAGGAACAGCGACGCCCCCGCGGCCGAGGCCATGTTGCCGAAGTTGCTGGAGGTGCCCATCAGGACGTACTTGATGGTGTTGGCGAAGATCCGTCGTCCTTCGGCCACCCCGTCGGCGAGGACGTCCAGGTCCTTGTCGAGGAGGATGACGTCGGCGGAGTCCTTGGCCACGTCCGACGCTGAGTCGACGGAGATGCCGACGTCGGCGGCGTGGAGGGCCAGGGCATCGTTGACCCCGTCGCCGAGGAAGGCCACGCCACCACCACTGCGTCGCTGGCAGCGGACGATGCGCGCCTTGTGCTCAGGGCTGACGCGGGCGAAAACCGTTGTCGTGGCGATGGTTTCGAACAGCTCTTGGCCGTCGAGCCGGTCGAGGTCGGCACCGGTCACCGTGCCGCCATCCACGAGGCCGAGGTCGCGGCACACCTTCTCGGCGACCACGGCGCTGTCCCCGGTGACGACCTTGACGGCGATGCCCAGGCCGGCAAGGCGCTCCAGCGCGCGCGCAGCGTCCGCCTTGGGGGGATCCAGGAAGACCAGCAGCCCCTGGAGGACCAGGTCGCGTTCGTCAGCGGTCGTCGGGAGGCGCTGGTCGTGAACGGCGCGGGTCGCGACGGCGATGACGCGGTTGCCTGCCTCGAACTCCTCGCCCAGTCGCCGCCGGGCCTCCGGCGGCACCCCCACGCACCGGTCCAGGACGGCCTCGGGGGCGCCCTTGGTGGCCAGCACCAGGTCGCCGCCCGGCATCCGCACCAGGACCGAGACCAGGCGGCGCTCGTGGTCGAACGGCAGGACGGACAGACGCTGGTATGACGAAAGCCGCTGTCGCAGCGTCTCGTCGGTGGCCTCCCACAGGGCGTGGTCGAGGGGGTGGGCGCCGGTCGGGGGCCCGGGACCGGCTGCGGCGTCCGTGCAGAGCAGACCCCACGCCTGGACCGTCGCCGGGGTCGTCGCCCCGGCACCGACGGTGTGCGAGTAGTCGATGCTGCCCCGCGTCAGCGTGCCGGTCTTGTCGGTGAAGAGGACCTCGATGTCGCCGAGGTCCTCGATGCAGACAAGTCGCTTGACGAGCACCTTCACGCGGCTCATCCGGCGCGCCCCGGCCGCGAGACTCGTCGAGACGACGGCCGGGAGCAGCTGCGGGGTGATGCCCACGGCGATGGCCAGGGAGAAGAGCAGCGCCTCGAGCACGGGACGCTGCAGGACGATGTTGATCGCGAAGATGGTCAGCGTGAGACCACCCGCCACATAGACGAGCAGCATCGAGAACCGGCGCAGGCCGACCTGGAACTGGGTGTCGAGCTGGTGGGTGTCCAGACCCGTGGCGATGGCCCCGAACTCCGTGTGGGGACCGGTGGAGATGATGACACCGCGGGCGGTGCCGGCCTGGACGATGGTGCCCATGAGGGCGCACCCCGTCAGGTCCGCCAGGGCCGTCCCGGCCGGAACGGCCTCGGTTCCCTTGTCGACGGGGAGGGACTCACCGGTCAGCACGGACTCGTCGCAGACGAGCCCGGCCGACTCCAGCAGTCGGATGTCGGCCGGCACGACATCGCCGATCGCCAGGTCCACCACGTCGCCGGGCACGAGGGTGACGACGTCGACCGCTTCCGGCCGTCCGTCGCGCCGGACCGTGGCCCGGTGGACGATCTGGGAGTGCAGGCGTTCGGCCGCCTTGTCCGCTCTGTACTCGTTGACGAGACCCAGCCCGACCGACAGCCCCACGATCAGTCCGATGATGACCGCGTCGGTGCGCTGCCCGACGAAGAACGAGGCCGTCGCCGCGAGCAGGAGCAGACCCAGCAGCGGGGAGCGCAGCTGGTGCCAGAGGACCGGCAGGATCCGCGCACGGTGGGAGGCAACCGCGTTCGGGCCGGAGAGCGCGAGCCGCCCCGCCGCGTCCGCGCTCGCCAGCCCGTCGCTCGTGACGCCCATCATCGTCAGCACCTCGGTCCCTGGACGAGCCGCTGCGTCACCGATCCGCACCGCCCGGTCCGCCTGGGGCCGGGCGAGGATGCGGGTGGTGCTCACCCTGCGTGCCGGGACTCGGCCCGGTCCCGGATGCCGCGCAGCATGCGCTCGGTCATGACGAAGCTGGCCAGGGCGACGGGCTCCAGGAGCACCCCGGCGAGGGGGCGGAGGTAGAGGTAGCGCTCCCGCGTCACCAGCCGGGTGGTAACGCCTCGGCCGTCGAGCAGGATGAACGCCCACGTGGACGCGTAGGGCGCGGGCACCGTCCCCATGGGCACCCCGCCGGTGACGACGAGGGCTCGCCCTGCCTCGACGACCGCGACGCTCAGGGCCACGTCGGGGTGGAGGCGGAACTCACCCCCGACGACCGGCGGTGGCAGGTCGGGGAGGATCTGCTCAGCGCTGTGGATGTCGCACCCGAGCAGGTTCTCGAGGCCGTCATAGCTGTAGAACCCACCGCGCCCCTGGCCCAGCTGCGCCACCCACGGCCACACCGCCGCGGGTGGGGCGTCGACCGTGATGGCCCGGGTCGAGCAGAGGTGGGCGCGGCGCAGGAGCCCGTCGCCGGGCAGCACCATGTCCACCTCCGCCCGGGTGGCCCCCCACCGCAGGAGACGGTTGCGCACGACCACCGAGAGCACCCCCCCGGCGCCGCAGATCGCCAGTGCGGTCGTGCTGCGTGCAGGTGCGGCCGTGCCGTGTCGTGTGGGTCCCACAACCTGCTCCTTCGCGACACTGGTTCGGGGTCTGCCTGACGACCCGGTCGTGTCGACTCTGCTGACACCTGTGGGTCTTCGACAGGGCCGAAGGTCCCGTCCCACGGGCTACGCCGGCCGACCCGCGGCCGTGATCCCCCGGCCTCATCGCCCGGCTGCGCTGCCCGGCATACACTCGGGTCGTCGCAGAGCGTGCTCGAGCGGACCGTAGCCCGACCGGTCACCGACGCGCTGGATCCTCGACCGAAGGGGCACCTGGATGAGCGGGTTCGACAAGACCCCGCGGGGGCCGCGCGCCGTGCGGCGCGAGACTTCTGACGCCGAGGACGCTGCAGACCTCCAGAGCAACCTCTCGGACCTGGCCGGGCTGGTGGTCGGCACCCTCGGGCTCGAGGACCTCCTCGCGCGGGTGGCCACCTTCGCGTCACGGGCCATCCCCGGCGCAGACGGTGCCGGGGTGACCCTCCTTGACGTCAGTCAGGACAGTCACCGCGTCGAGGCGTTGGCCGCCAGTCACCCGTTCGTGTCGCAGCTCGACGAGATCCAGTACGTCACCTTGCAGGAGGGGCCGTGCATCACCGCTGCCCGGGAGCGACGCACGGTCCGTTCCGGGTCCCTCGGCGGGGAGCGGAGGTGGCCCCGGTTCGGTCCACGGGTCGGCCGCCTGGGCATCCACAGTGCCCTGTCGCTGCCGTTGATCCTGCCCGGGCAGCTGGTGGGTGCCCTCAACGTCTACGCGCGCGGCAAGGACGTCTTCGACGACCGCGCGGTCGAGCTCGGTGAGCTGTTTGCGTCACCGGCCGCGGTCGCGGTCCACAACGCCCAGATCCTCACCCAGGCCTTGGCGCTGACCACCCAGCTGCAGGCCGCCCTGTCGAGCCGACCCGTCATCGACCAGGCGATCGGTCTGATCCGTGGTCGCAGCGGTGGCACCGCCGAGGAGGCGATGGACCGGTTGCGGGCGATCAGCCAGGCCGAGCACACGAAGGTCGTCGATGTTGCCCGGCACCTGCTCGACGAGGCGGTCGGACGCGCCCGGGCCCGGCACAACCGAGGCTGACGAGGCGTCACCACCTCCCCGACAACCAGTCCTGCCCGCCGGCCGCGTTGCGGCAGTGGGCTGGCAGTGGCGGGAGCCCCGGACCCGGATCACCACCGTGTCCCGACCGGGCACCTCGCGCCGCGACCCGCGCTGCCCGGCCCCGGCTCGAAACGGTGCGCCCGGTCGGCGCCACCGGAGCTCATGTCCCATGAACGTCCCTGCCCTCCCGTTCGCCCGGCTTGCCGCCCTCACCGAGCTCCTCGGCGACGCCGATGTCGACATCGCCGCAACCCTGACGATGCTTGCCGACCGGGTGCGGCTGGCCGTGCCGTCCTTCCTCGGGCTCTCCGTCCTCGTCACCGGCGCTGGATCCGGACTCCAGGTGGACGTCATGGAGCAGGTCTTCGTCGGCCGCATCCAGTCGTCCTTGCTCATCCCCACGTCGGAGGCGCTCGCAAGGGTGTCGCGCGGCGAGAGACCCACGGCCCGGCCCAGCATTGCCCTGGTCCTGTATGCCGCCCGTCCCGGCGCCCGCGTGGACCTCGCGGCCGACCTGGCATGGCTGACGTCGCTGCCGTGGCCGGTTTCGTCCTGGACCACCACCTGGGCGGACCTGGGCCTCGATCCGCGGCGGAAGCAGTCGCGGATGGAGGAGGAGGGTCCTGAGCCGCCGTGGGAGAGGTATGCAGGGGCCGCCGGCCTGTCCGGTTCTCCCGGCTCGCTCGCACGCCGGGAGCCTGGTGAGCCGGTGTATTCTGCGGGTGCTGGGAATCTCAGCACGTCCGGAATGGGTCCAGCCGTCCGCTGCAGGACTCGAGGAGCAGTCGCTCCGAGCCGGACACGTCGGTGATGGCCTGTGCGTCAGGATCACCCATGAACTCCCTCTTCCGCTCCGGTGTGGACGACCAGCCACCCGCTCCGCTGGGCTGAGCGCCATGTCCCCCTCTCCGATGTCACGACACGCCGGCCAGGAGCCGGTCCCCCAGGACGTCGGGCCTGGTCGGGGCTGCCGACGTGGCGTCGCCGCCGACGCGCAGGTTGCCTGGGTGGGCGACAAGGTGCCCACGGCGGACGCGAGCGGGGTCTCGGGTGCGCTCAGCCTGAATGCCTGGCTCGCGGGTGAGGGCCTGCGCCCGTCGACGCAGCCGGCAGCAGGCACGCCGCCCGCCACCTCGACGGCGAGGGTCCGGTGCTCGCCCGCCTCCGGGTTCCCCTCCTGGTGGGCACGGCGCTGACCTGACCCGGCCCACCATCGGTCATGATCCCTGCACAGGGGTGGCTGAGAGGCAAAGGGCCCAACGCAGAGGGTCCCCAAGGCCACGGGCGGGACCTTGGGCCCTTCCCCCACCTCGGCGGGGCGAGCACCGTGAGGTGACGAGGGTTGGGACCCATGCAACCCCCGCGCTCACCCCCACTCACCGCTGACCTGGAGGCCTGTGATGAACCAGCTGTCCACCCACCCGACCATCGTCGTCGGCGTCGACGGCTCCACACCGAGCGAACTCGCGCTGGACTGGGCCGTCGACGAGGCCTCACGCCGCCACCTGCGGCTCCACCTCGTGTGTGCGTCGGGGATCGACTACGCCTCGGACACCCTCGGAGCCGTCATACCGGTGATCCAGGACGAGTGCAAGAGGGTGCTCCGCGGCGCCGCGGAGCACGTCGCGTCGATCGCCCCCACGCTCCAGGTGACCACCGAGGCGTGCCGAGGCCAGGCGGCTGCTGCGCTCGTCGCGGTGTCCGCGCAGGCCGACACCGTCGTGGTCGGCTCTCGCGGGCGCGGCTCGGTGGGTGCCGCCCTCGCCGGCTCCACCTCGCTGCAGGTTGCCGCCCACGCCTCGTGCCCGGTCGCCGTCGTCCGGACGCTCTCGATGGCGAGCCCGACGCGGCCGCGGGTCGTCGTCGGGGTCGACGGGTCGCCGGTCTCCTCCGACGCGATCGGCTACGCCTTCGCCCAGGCGGCGCAGCGCGAGGTCGGCCTGACCGTCGTCCACGCCTGGGACGTCGAGTTCGTCGAGGGGGTCATCGCCGTCGCCTCGACGTCCGACCTCTGGGAGCGCCTCGGTGACGAGGAACGCGCCCTCACGGCGGAGTCGGTCGCCGGCTGGGCGGAGAAATATCCCGACGTCGACGTGCGGACCCATGTCGTGCGCGGCCACCCGGTGGACGTCCTCGTCTCGGAGTCGGAGGGCGCCGAGCTCGTCGTCGTCGGCAGCCGCGGCCGGGGTGGCTTCTCTGGGCTGCTGATGGGCTCGGTCAGCCACGGCGTGCTGCACCGGGCGCAGTCACCGGTCGTCGTGGTCCGGCCCCACCCGACAGACGGAGCCCGCTGAGTGGTCACCCACAGTGGCGGATGACGTCGACGACTCCTGTATGCCGTTCAGTGTTTCCCAAGTCGGGTGTGCCACCCTGTCGTTCGTGCCCGCGGACAGCCCGACCACCGATCGCCGAACGCTCCTTCGAGGAATGGCCGGACTGGGGAGCGGCGTGCTCGGGCTGGCCCTGTCCGGCTGCTCGTCGGCCGGCCCTGCGCTCGAGGGAGCGACGACTGGCGCCAGCGCCGCGTCGGACCGCTCCGGATCAGCCTCGTCGGCCACCACCCCGGCTCCCGGCCCGGGGACGTCCCTCGCGCCCAGCCTCCTGCGGGAGGCCGGACCGGACATCACCCGCGGCCCCACGACGGGCACCGCCGTCGCCCTCACCTTCCATGGCGCCGGCGATGCGGGCCTGACCGCCCAGGCCCTGCAGATCGCCGCCGCCGCCGGGGCGCACCTGACGGTGTTCGCCGTCGGCCAGTGGCTGTCGGCGACCCCGAGCCTGGGCCGCGACATCGTGGCCGCCGGCCACGATCTCGGCAACCACACCTGGAGCCACCAGACCATGACCCGGCTGACCCCTGCCCAGGCCGCCCAGGAGGTCAGCGACGGCGCCCGCGCCGTCGCTGACGTCCTTGGCGGCTCACCCGGGCTGCTGTTCCGCCCCTCCGGGACCCCCACGAGCACGGCCCTGATCCGGGCCGCCGCACTTGGCTCGGGCTACCAGCGGTGCATCTCCTACGACGTCGACCCCGAGGACTATCTCGATCCCGGCTCGCAGGCCGTGCTCACCCGGACCCTCGCGAAGGTCACGGCGGGCTCGATCGTCAGCCTCCACCTCGGCCATCAGGGGACGATCGACGCGCTCCCGGGGATCCTGCGGGGTCTCGGGGCCAAGGGGCTGGCCGCCGTCCGCCTCAGCGAGCTCCTGGGCCAGGCCCGATGAGGCCCCTGGCCGCGGCCCGGGCCACGACCCGCCTGCGCGGACGACGCCGGGCCCTCGTCGGCGGCGGGGTCGTCGCGGCCCTGCTGATGCTCAGCGCGTGCTCCGGCGACAGCGGGGCCGCCGCGGGCGGACCGGCGTTCGGGTCTGCCGCGGCTCCGAACACCTCGACGGGGGCGGATGTCACCCCGGGGTCGGCGACGGGTGACTCGGCTGCCGCCTCGACGCTGCCCTACGCCCACGTGGGGGCGGGTGACATCCAGGGGGCGGCTGCCCGGGCCAGACCCCTGGTCTACGTGCCGAACCAGCAGGCCGGTTCGGTGCAGGTCATCGACCCGAAGACCTACGCGGTCACCGGCACGTTCCCGGTCGGGAAGTCCCCCGAGCACGTCGTGCCGAACCACGACCTGACGACGTTGTGGGTCAACAGCGACACCGGCAACTCGATGACGCCCATCGACCCCCTGACCGGCAAGCCGGGGGCGACGATCCCCATCGACGACCCCTACAACCTCTACTTCACCCCGGACGGCACCTCCGCCCTGGTCATGGCGGAGCGACTGCGCCGGATCGATGTGCGCGACCCGCACACCATGGCCCTCAAACGCTCGCTCCCCGTGCCGTGCCGCGGGATCAACCACATGGACTACACGGCCGACCTGACGACCTTCGTCGCGAGCTGCGAGTTCAGCGGCAAGCTGCTCGTCCTGGACGCCGACGCGACGACGGTCCAGAAGGTCATCGACCTCAACGTCATCCCCACACCGGGGGCGACCTCGCCGGAGATGGCCCGCTCCATGGGGGGCCCCAGGGCCAGTCTCGAGTCGGGCGCGTCCGCGATGCCGCAGGACGTCCGGCTCTCGCCGGACGGGAAGTGGCTGCTCGCGGCCGACATGCTGCGCAACGGGGTCTGGGTCATCAACGCCCACACCATGACCTACGACCACTTCGTCCCGACTGGCCTGGGTGCCCACGGGCTCTATCCCTCCCGTGACGCCACCCGGATTTTCGTCAGCAACCGGGACGAGGGCTCGATCAGCGTCCTGGATGCCGCCACGCTGACACAGACCGCCCTCTGGAAGATCCCCGGCGGCGGGTCGCCGGACATGGGTGGGGTGAGCGCCGACGGCACCGAGCTGTGGATCTCCGGCCGCTACAGCGCCAAGGTCTACGTGTTCGACACGACGACGGGGCAGGTCACCCACGTCATCCCCGTCCGCGCGGGTCCGCACGGACTGCTGGTCTGGCCGCAGCCCGGGCGCTTCTCGTTGGGTCACACCGGCAACATGCGCTGAGCGACGGACCGGGCCGGGCCGCCCGCCGCGTTTGGGCAGCCTGCCATCGGGCACGCTGTCCACGCAAGCGTCACGCCGACCAAGGAGAGGAGCACCGTGGCCCGTGCCCTGCACCCCGCTCCGGTCGGGGTCCGTGAGATCACGGTGGTCGTGCCCGCGCACGACGAGGCCGAGCTGATCGGCGCCTGCCTCGAGTCCCTCGACGTCGCCGCGGCCGCCGTGTCCGTGCCGGTCCGCGTGGTCGTCGTCGCCGACGCATGCACCGACGGCACCCTCGAGGCCGTCGGACCCGACACCCTCGTCGTGGTCGTCGCGGCACGCAACGTCGGAATGGCGCGGGCAGCGGGGTTCCGCGGCGCAGATCGACGCCCCGGGTCGTGGTACGCGACCACGGACGCCGACTCCCGGGTCCCGGCGGACTGGCTCGCCGTCCAGCTCGACTCCGCCGTCCGTCACGACGTCTTCGTGGGGACCGTCGAGGTCACCGACTGGTCGCGGCGGGCCAGCGGACTCGAGTCGGAGTACCGACGTCACTACTCGCCGTCGACGGGCCACCGGCACGTCCACGGCACCAGCCTCGCCCTCTCAGCCGAGTCCTATTGGTCCGTCGGAGGATTCACCGCGATGACGGCCCACGAGGACGTCGCGCTCATCGAGCGCTGCGTCGCCGCCGGGTATGCCGTGGACTGGAGCGCCCGCGCCCCCGTTGGCACGTCTGCCCGGCACTCGGAGCGGACTCCCCACGGGTTCGCCTCCTACCTCACCGCCCTCGAGGAGACCCTCCCCGCATGACCACGGACCGCCCGGACCGCACCCCGACGCGGGTACGGCGCCTGATCGACGACGGGGGCGCCACGATACCGCTGCCGGGCGGCGGGGACACCGGCGGCCGATGGCAGGAGCTGACCCGACTCGCCCGCCAGGACGTCGTCGTCGGACGGCTCCTCGAGGCCCACGCCGACGCCGACGCCATCCTCGCCGAGCTCACCGGCGACCGGGTCGCGCCGGGCGAGTGGTGGGCTGTCTGGGCCGCGGAACCCCCCACGCCACGCCTGGACGCGGTCCGCTCGGCGGCCGGGTGGGACCTGGGGGGGGCCAAGGCCTGGTGCTCGGGGGCAGGCCTGTGCAGCCACGCCCTCGTGACCGCCCGGGCGCAGGACGAGATCCACCTGTTCGCCGTCGCACTCGACCACCCCGGCGTCACGCCCGACCTCAGCACCTGGCACGGGGCGGGCATGGCACGCAGCGCCACGGGCACGGTGTCCTTCGACCACGTCCCCGCGCGGCTGGTCGGCAGTCGGGACGACTACATCGAGCGGGCCGGTTTCTGGCACGGGGCGATCGGCGTCGCCGCCTGTTGGCTGGGTGGCGCCGAGGCCGTCGCGGACACCCTGCGCGGGAGCGCGCGCTCCCGGAGCCTCGATGCCCATGCCCTCGCCCACCTCGGGGCCGCCGACGCAGCCCTCGCCGGTGCTCGATGGGCCCTGCAGGGAGCTGCCGCCGAGACGGACCGGGCCCCCCGTGACCTCGCCTCAGCCCGGGTGCGCGCCCTGCGGGTGCGTGCTGTCGTCGAGTCCGCCGCGACCGGCGTCATCGACCACGTCGGCCGCGCTCTCGGCGCAGCGCCTCTCGCCCTCGACGCCTCGCACGCGTCGGCCGTCGCAGACCTGAGTGTCTACCTGCGTCAGAGCCATGCCGAGCGTGACCTGGCTGCGCTCGGGGCGGCGCTGGCGGCGACCGGGGACGGGAGCCCGTGACCCCCGAGCGAGACACCCACCGGCTCGGCACCGTCGACCAGATGGGTCAGGGCACGCCCGCGTCGACCTGGTCGGCCTGGCGACGAGCCTTCGACGAGCTGGACCTGTCCGGCTGGGATCGTGTCCTCGTCGTGGCGCCCCACCCCGACGACGAGGTCCTCGGCGTGGGCGCCCTGATGGCTGCCCTGGTCTCACGCGGCGCGGACGTGACCGTCGCCGCCGTGACCGACGGCGGCGCGGCATACCCGCTCTCCCCGACCCTGGGTCCCGCCGCCCTGGCACGGGTGCGGGTCACGGAGTCCGACGCGGCCTGCGCGACGTTGGGCGTGGCGCCCCCACACCGTCTCGGGCTGCCCGACGGCGCCGTGGCCAGTCACGAGCCTGAGCTGGTGGACCACCTGTTGACCCTGCTGCGGCCGGCGACGATCTGCCTGGCGACGTGGGCCGGTGACGGCCACCCCGACCACGAGGCCACCGGTCGAGCCGCCGCGCAGGCGTGTCGCGCCACCGGAGCGGTCCTGGTGGAGTACCCCGTCTGGATGTGGCACTGGTCCTCCCCCGGCGACGAGGCCGTCCCCTGGCACCGCGTGCGGGCCATCTCGCTCTCCGAGGCGGAACTGGCCCGCAAACGTCGTGCCGTCGACCACTTCGTCAGCCAGACGCAGGCCCTGTCGGACCACCCGGCGGACGCTGCCGTGCTCCCTCCGTTCGTCATCGACCGGCTCGTCCGGGACCGGGAAGTGGTGCTGCTGTGAGACCCGGGTACTTCCATGACATGTATGCCGTCGATCCCGACCCGTGGGGCTTCACCTCGCGGTGGTACGAACGCCGCAAGTACGCCCTGACGCTGGCCTCCCTGCCCCGCGCCCGGTATCGCCACGTCTTCGAACCCGGGTGTTCCATCGGCGTGCTCAGCGAGCAGCTCGCCGCCCGCGCCGACCGGCTGCTCGCCTGCGACCTGGTGCCCACGGCGGTGGAGCAGGCGAGCGCGCGACTCGCCGCGTCCACGATGGCCCGTGACACCGAGGTCGACGTGCGCCAGTGGGACCTTCGTGGCCCCTGGCCCGACACGACCTTCGACCTCATCGTCGTCAGCGAGGTCCTCTACTACCTCGAGCCCGCCGAGGCACGGGCGTTCATGACGTCGGCTGTCGGGCACCTCGAGCCCGACGGCCACCTCGTCTCCATCCACTGGCAGCCCGTGGTGCCGGACTACCCGATCAGCGGGGCCGAGGCACAACGGATCGCCTGCTCGAGCGCCGGGCTCTCCCGGCTGGCCCACTACGAGGACGCTGACGTGGTGCTCGACGTGCTGGCCCGCGGGCCCGCGTTCTCGGTGGGGGAGGCCGACGGTCTGCGCTGAGCGGCGACTCCTGCGCGGCCGTCGGTGATCGCGTCACCAGGCGTCGCCGCCGATCGTCTTCGGGTCGGGGTGGATAGGGTCTGGAGGTCCTCGATCGTCGAGAAAGGCCAGCCGGCCACAGACGCAGCGCTCCAGCGCTGCACTGACCCACAGTGAGGAGCGCGCCATGGCGATGCTCCTCGCGCCGGACCTGCCGGACGATGCCCTTGCTCGACGGGCCGCGCTCGGCGATCGGACCGCCTTCGCCGAGATCGTCGGCCGACACGGTCCCCACCTCTTCCGCTACGCCACGACCATGCTGGACGGCGACGTGCACGATGCGGAGGACGCGGTCCAGTCGGCCTTCACCCAGGCCTGGCAGCACCTGCCCACGTTTCGCGGCGACGCGAGCCTGAAGACCTGGCTCTACCGGATCACGGCCAACGAGGTCTTGGCGTCCCGGCGTCGACGACGCCCGATCCCCGTCGACGACCAGCTCCTGACGCCCCTTCCAGCGCCCGCGGGGGACAGCCCGGTCAGCCGCCTCGACGGGCAGGAGCTCCGACGTGACCTGAGCGCCGCGCTCGGCGAGCTCCCCTGGCGCCAACGCGCCTCCTGGGTGCTGGCCGAGATGGAAGGGATGACCTACGCCCAGATCGCGGCCGCCCTCGGCACCAACGAGACGGTGGTCCGGGGACAGCTGCACCGTGCACGGCGTACCTTGGCGGTCAGGATGGCCCAATGGCGATGACACAAGACACCCCGGACCGCACGTCGCACGCCGACGCGCCGTCCGAGCACGTCCGGATCCCGGGGACCGAGGCGTTGCGCGAGGTCGCAGACGCTCGCTGGGTCGAGATCTCGGACCGTGTCCTCACCCGGGCGTTGACCGCCGGCCGACGCGGGCTCACGGTGCGCGCCCAGTCGAGCGGCGGACCCTACTGGCTCAGCGAGCACGTCCTGGTCAGCCTGCTGCGGGACGCCGTCGACGGGACCGTCCCCAGGTCCGCACTGGCCCATGTGACGCTCGAGCTGCGCGGCCGCGACGAGCTGGGCGGCGTGGTCATCCAGCTCATCGCGCAATACGGCACGCCGCTCCTGGGGCTCGCGGACCAGATCCGCGCCCTGGCGCTGGCCTGCCTCGACGGCGTCCTCGGTCCGGCACTTGCCCCACGCGTCGTCACCACCCTGCACGTGCACTTCGTCGACGTCGTCCCCGACGACCCGCAGCTCGCGCCCCGGCCTCTCCTGACCTGAGGGCCGGACCCGCTGGGTCAGGGGTGGCCCCGTCGCGGGCCCCGGCGGTCTCAGACCTTGGGGGTGAACAGCTCCAGGGCGATGTTGTCGGGGTCGCGGAACTCCAGGATGTAGCCCGCGCCGATGTCCTTCACTCCCCCGTGCTCGATGCCTCGGTCGTCGAGCATCGTTGCGGCAGCGTCAATCTCGTCCTTGGAGCTGACCGCAAAACTCACGTGGTCGAGCCCTGTGCGGTCGTCGACGAACCCATCCGCCCCCACCGGCCGCAGACCCAGCAGCGAGTCGCCCAGCTGATAGATGACCCCGCCGTAGAGGAACGACAGCTGCTCGCGGGTGGCGTCATCCGCGTCGGCGAGCAGCTCGAAGGCGACAGGCAGACCGAACACGTCGTCGTAGAACGCGCGGGAGCGCTCGATGTCGGTGACGGTCAGGCGGACGTGGGCGTAGGCACGCGTGGCGATGGGCATGAGGCGATCATGACAGCGACACCACGGGCTGGCGCCGGCGGGTTGGGTGGGGTCCGGACGGTGACCACCGCGCCCGGCCGGTGGCGACAAGCACCCACGACGTCCCGCTCGACGCCGCCCGCCCACGCATCAGGAGGAGTGCCTCGCGCTACGTGGACACGGGCTGGGGAGCCACTTGCAATCCCGCCAAGATTAGGACAGCCTTACCTAACCAAACGTCGAAAGGACCAATCCGTGTTCCGAGCTCGTCACGCTGTCGCCACCACCGTCGTCGCCCTGGCCCTGTCCGGCTGCGGTGCAGCCTCGACGTCCGTCAGCCCGGCCAGCACTGGCGGCTCGGTCGGCAGCGAGCTGACCGTCTACAACGCCCAGCACGAGGACCTCGTGGCCGAGATGGTGGCCGGGTTCACCGCGGCCACCGGGATCAAGGTCACCCTGCGCAACGGCGACGACTCCGAGCTCGGCAACCAGCTCGCGCAGGAGGGCAAGGCCTCCCCCGCCGACGTCTTCCTCACCGAGAACTCGCCGGCGATGGACCTCGTCGACCAGGCGGGCCTGTTCGCCCCCCTGCCCTCGACCACGCTGGGCCAGGTCCCGCCGCAGTTCGTGCCCGGGACGAAGAACTGGACCGGCTGGGCTGCGCGGGCGACGGTGTTCGCCTACAGCCCCACCAAGGTCGCGGCCGCTTCCCTCCCCGCGTCACTCATGGACCTGGCCAAGCCGGAGTGGAAGGGGCGGTTCGGCGTCTCCCCGGGGGGCGCGGACTTCCAGGCCATCGTCAGCGCCGTCCTCACCCTGGAGGGGGCCGACAAGACCCAGGCCTGGCTCGATGCCCTCAAGGTGAACGCCAAGGTCTACGAAGGCAACGGGGCGATCATGAAGGCCGTCAACGCCGGGCAGGTCGACGCCGGGGTCATCTACCACTACTACTGGTACAAGGACCGGGCCGAGTCCGGCGCCAACAGCAAGAACGTCGAGCTGCACTACTTCGGCAAGCAGGACTCGGGCGCGTTCGTCAGCGTCTCCGGCGCCGGCGTCCTCGCCTCGTCCCGGCGCAGTGAGGCCGCCCAGAAGTTCGTCCAGTACCTCTCGGGTCCCGCGGGTCAGCAGATCCTGACCACGAGCACGGCGCTCGAGTACGCCATCGGCAACGGCGTGACGCCAAACCCGGCCCTGAAGCCCCTCGCCGAGCTGCAGGCGCCCACGGTCGACCCCGGTTCCCTCAACGGGGCGACGGTCGTGCAGATGCTGCAGAAGTCCGGTCTGATCTGAGTGAGCATCTGAGTGAGCACCACCGGCAGCCCCGTCCGAGGACCGGCAGCGCCCTTCGGGGGCCTGTCGGTCCTCGGTGTCGTCGCCGGGCTGGTGGCCCTCACGACGCTGGTGCCGCTGGTGGTGATCGGCATCTCCGCCCTCGGCGCCGGGTGGCCCGAGCTGTCCCGACTGGTGTTCCGACCCCGGACCGTCGAGCTGCTGGCCAACACGGGCAGGCTCGTCGTCGGGTCCGTGGCCCTGTGCGTCGTCCTGGGCACCGGGGCCGCCTGGCTCGTCAGCCGGACCGACCTGCCGCTCCGACGCCTGTGGCACGTCGTCATGGTGGCCCCGCTCGCCGTGCCCGCCTTCGTCAACGCCTACGCCTGGTCATCGCTGCTGCCGGCGGCGGACGGTTTCGGTGGGGCGCTGATCGTCGTCACCCTGTCCTACTTCCCCTTGGTCTATCTCCCCGTGGCCGCGACCCTGCGCGGGCTCGATCCGGCCCTGGCCGAGTCCGCGGCCGCGCTGGGCCTCAGCCCAGGAGCAGTGTTCCTGCGCGCGACGCTGCCGCAGCTGCGCCCGGCAGTCCTCGGCGGCAGCCTGCTCGTTGCCCTGCACCTCGTCGCCGAGTTCGGCGCGCTGTCCCTGGTGCGCTTCCCGACGCTGAGCACCGCGGTCTACGATCAGTTCCGGTCGTCCTTCAACGGGCCCGCAGCCAACGCCCTGGCGAGTGTCCTCGTCATCGTCTGCCTCGTGCTGCTCACGGCCGAGCTGGTGCTGCGTGGCCGCACGGCATACGCCCGGGTCGGGGCCGGCGCGGCGCGGACGCCGCGCCCCACGTCGCTGGGCTGGTGGACGGGACCCGCGTCCCTGGCCATGCTCGTCGTCGGGGTCGTCGCCATCCTCGTGCCCCTCGGGAGCGTCGGCTACTGGTGGGTGCAGGGAGGCTCGACCACCCTCGACGCGGGCGCCCTCGCCTCGACGACGGCCGCCACCCTGGGGCTGGGCCTGCTCACGGCTGCGGCCGTCACCGTCGCCGCGTTCCCGGTGGCCTGGCTTGCCGTGCGCCGTCCGGGGTTCTGGGCCATGAGCATCGAACGCCTCACCTATGTCGGGACCGGGCTGCCCGGCATCGTCGTGGCCCTGGCGCTCGTCACCGTCGCCCTGCGCCTGGTCCCACCGCTCTACCAGACGAGCACCATGCTCGTGGCGGCCTACGCCATCCTCTTCCTGCCCCGGGCCGTGGTGAGCCTGCGGGCCGGGCTCATGCAGCTGCCGACCGCCCTCGAGGACGCCGCCGCCTCCCTCGGCCTCGGACCGCTTGCCGTCGTGCGGCGGGTCGTCGTGCCGATCATCGCCCCGGCACTGGGCGCCGGCGCCGCCCTCGCGTTCCTCGGTGCGAGCACGGAGCTCACCGCGACCCTGCTGCTCTCCCCGCTGGGCACCCAGACGCTGGCAACGCAGTTCTGGAGCTACAGCAGCTCGATCGACTACGGCGCCGCCGCGCCGTATGCCGCGCTGCTCATCCTCATCTCGGCGCCGGCAACCTTCCTGCTCACCCGCCACCCAGAGGACCCCCCGACCGCATGAGCACCTCACCCACCGCGGCCGCGATCGAGATCACGGCCCTGCGCAAGGCCTTTGGGGCGACCACGGTCCTCGACGGCCTCGACCTGAGCGTCCCCGGGGGGAGCATCACGGCTCTGCTCGGGCCGTCGGGGTGCGGCAAGACGACGGTCCTGCGCTCGATCGCCGGCTTCACCACCCCCGACAGCGGCACGATCAATGTCAACGGACGCCAGGTGAGCGGGCCCGGCCGAGACGTGCCGGCCCGTCTGCGACAGGTCGGCTACGTCGCGCAGGAGGGGGCGTTGTTCCCCCACCGCGACGTCGCCGCCAACATCAGCTTCGGACTCCCGCGGTCGGGCCTGCGTCCGCGCGCCCGCGCCCACGCCGCGCGCATCGACGAGCTCCTCGAGCTCGTCGGTCTCGGGCCGGAGATGCGTCACCGGGCTCCGCACCAGCTCTCCGGCGGACAGCAGCAGCGGGTCGCCCTGGCCCGGGCCCTGGCGCCCCGCCCGGCGGTCATGCTCCTGGACGAGCCGTTCTCCTCGCTGGACGCCCAACTGCGCGAGGAGACGGCCCGGGCCACCGCCGCCGCGCTTCGCGAAGCCGGCGTCACTGCCCTCCTGGTGACCCATGACGCCAGGGAAGCGCTCTCGATGGCCGACAGCGTCGCCGTCCTGCACCGCGGCGTCGTGGCCCAGCACTCGGGCCCGGAGGAGGTCTACCAGCGGCCGGTCTGCGCAGCGGTCGGACGGGCGCTTGGTCACGCGAACCTCGTCGCGGCGACCGTCACCGGAAGGGTTGCCCACACCGCCCTCGGCGACCTGAGGCTCGAGGCCGCCCCGGTGGGACCCGCAGCTTCGCAGGACGTGCTCATCCGGCCCGAGCAGGTGCGTTTCGTCCGCCCCGACGAGCGGGACGCCGTCCCGGGAGTCATCCTCGACATCGCGTACTACGGCCATGACTGCGTGGCCAGGGTCCGCCTCGACGACGGCACGCTGCTGGCGGCCAGGACGCCGACGGACGTGGTGCCCGCGGTCGGCGACCGGGTCGACGTCTCCGTCGTCGGGGTCGTGCACGCGCTACCCCGCTGAGGGTGCAGCCGTCAGGCCAACGACGGCGGGGCGCGTCGCGGGCGGAAGGCCCGGCATACGGATCGGGTATGCCGTGCCGGCTCACCGAGGTCCGTGCGCGCCTACCGGGACCACGCCGGGTCACCCGCGGAGGGAGCCAGCGCGTCGCCACCCTGGGCCGCTCCGTCTCGATCGGCGTCGAACGGGGCGAGCGCCCGCTCGATCGCGTCCCGGACGGCGAGGGTCGGCCGGTCCGGGTCACCCAGCACCGTGTGGCGGTCCCCGTTCGCCACCATGTCGTGGCGCAGGCTCGCGGTGAGGGCCGCGACCGTCGGCGCGGGGACGTCGGTCAGCGCGCCGGCCACCGCGCCGAGGACGTCGACGGGCACGGCCGGCACAGGGAGCTGGACGCGGGTCAGCCCCGCGACGTCGGCGTAGACCTCGAGCAGCTGCGGGTAGGTGAGCCGGTCGGGGCCGGCGATGTCGAGGTGGCCGGTCACCTCGGTCTGCTCGAGGGCCTGGGCGAGGAGGTAGACGGCGTCGGTGACCGCGATCGGCTGCACCATCGTGTCCTTCATCCACGTCGGGATGACCTGGACCAGCGGCAGGCGTTCCGATATCTGGCGCACGACCTCGAAGCTCGTCGACCCCGATCCGAGGACGATCGCGGCGCGCAGCGTCAAGGTGGCCGCCGACGACCCGGCGAGCGTCTCCTCGACCTCGAGCCGCGACACGAGGTGCTCCGAGAGGTCCTCGCGATCGACCTCGGGGACGATGCCCGAGAGGTAGACGAGGCGGCTCACACCGGCCCGGTCGACGGCGTCCCGCATGTTCTCGGCAGCCTCGCGATCGGTGGCGCGGAAGTCGTCGTCGTCGAGGCCGTGGATGAGGTAGGCCACCGCGTCCACGCCGGAGACGGCGTCGACGACGGCCCGCAGGTCGAGCACGTCCATCTGTCGCCATTCGACCGTCTCGCACCACGGGAAGTCGACGGGGCGCTCCGCCGTGTAGCTCCCGACGACCGCGTGGCCGCGGGTGAGCAGCTCGGGGATGAGACGGGATCCCACGTAGCCGCTCGCCCCGGTGACCAGAATCCTCATGTCTTCTCCTGACGCGTCGACCTCGGCGGTCACAGACCAGACCCCGCGGGGACATCGCGCGGGGTGCGCGGCCGAGACCTGACCGTATCCGGCGGGGGTCAAGGCGATGTCGTCGCCCTCCGGCCCGCCCCGGCGACGAGGGGCCGCGACGTATCTGGCCGCACCGTCTCCCCCTCCGTCCTGGTGAGTGGGGTGGCCTCCGGTCGGGGGCCATCACCGCAGGAACGGCGACAGGAGCAGACATGAGCACCGACCGGAGGCGTGACCTGCGCCGGGTCGTCAGGTCCGTGGCGGTTGCCGTCGCCCTCCTCGCGGGAGCGGGCAGCCCGGCGGGCGTCAACCACATCCCTGACGTCCCCACCAGCCTCCACCCCGGTCCCACCGGCCTGCGGCAGCTCGTCGACGGGCCGGGCCCCCACCCGTTCTGACGGGCCCGACGGCTCGACGTCTCGAGGGGCGCGGCATACCGGCTCCGGCGTCGGCCTGCGTCTCAGCCCCATCAGCTGAGTGCCTGCGCTCCCCATGTCCGGCACTGCTGCAGCGCGTCGATGGGGGATCCTGGGCCTCGCGGCCTTATGGTCGTCCTCACACATCGTCGATCACTCCGGAGGCAGCGTCGTGCTGTTGGGCGTGCGTCCCCCCGGTCTGTCGTGAAGATCGCTCACGTCACGGACTTCTACTCACCGCGGCTCGGAGGGATCGAGACGCACGTCTCGGACCTCGCCGAGCGCCAGCAGGCGCAGGGTCACCAGGTCATCATCATCACGAGCACCCCAGGTCCGCAGGACCCGGACGTGCGTCGCGTGACCAACGACTTCCGGCGACCCGGCGCACTGCATCCCCTGGCCGTCAGTGCCGGGGTCAGGGTCCTTCGCGACCTCGACGTGGACGTTGTCCACGCCCACCTGGGCGTGGGCTCTCCCCTGGCCTTCTTCCTCGCCCGGGCGGCGGCCCGGCAGGGGATCCCCACCATCGTCACCGTGCACTCCATGTGGGCCGGTGTCGCTCCCATCATGTCGACGATGGACGCCCTCGGCGGCTGGTCGGGACTGCCGATCGTGTGGACGGCCGTGAGTGAGGCGGCCGCGGCGCCCGTCCGTCGTCAGCTGCGCCCCGGCACCCCGATCCTCATCCTGGCCAACGGCATCGACCAGGACCAGTGGCGCCGGCCCGCGCCGGCGGAGAGACCCGATGAGCTCGTCCTCGTGGCCGTCATGCGCCTCGCCCGACGCAAGCGACCGCTCGCCCTGCTCCGGCTCGTCCACCGGGCGCAGGCGGCCCTCGAACGCGAGGGGGACCCCACCCGGCTGCGGCTCGTGGTCGCCGGGGACGGACCCCGACAGGCGGCGATGGAACGCTACGTGCGCCGGCACTCCATGACCGACAGCATCACCCTGCTCGGACGTCTCGACCGACCGGCGGTGCACGACGTCCTCGGCGCCTCACACGTGTTCCTCGCCCCCGCCGACCTCGAGTCGTTCGGCATCGCCGCCCTCGAGGCCCGGTGCAGCGGACTCCCCGTCATCGCCAAGTCGAAGGGTGGCGTCGGCGAGTTCATCCACCACGAGCGTGAGGGTCTGCTCTGTGAGTCCGATGACGACATGAGCAACGCCATCGTCCGGTTGGCGCGCGACCCGGCCCGGCGTCGCCAGATGGCCGCCCACAACCGCACGGCCGTCTGCGCCGTGGCCTGGGAACCGCTGCTGGAGCTGACCGAGGCGGCCTACGCGACGGCCCGCGCCGCCCAGCACCTCGACGCCGCCGAGCACCTCGACGCGCTCACCACGGTGCGGCGAGGGCTCGGATGAGGAGCGTCGTCGTCCCGTGAGCCTCGTCGGCGTGATCGGGGCATCGTTGGGGTCTGCCGCCTTCTTCTCGGTGGCGACCGCCCTCAAGCACGCCAGCGCGGGCCAGATGCCGCGGGTGCACCACTTCCGCCCCACGGAGCTCCTGGGGTTCGCGGCGGCCACCCTGCGTCACCCCCTCTGGCTCTTCGGCATCCTCGCCGACGTGGGTGGGCTCGGGCTCCAGGTGCTGGCGCTGCACCTCGGCGCCCTCACCGTCGTGCAGCCGGTCCTCGTCAGCGCGGTGCTCTTCGCCCTCGTCGTCGCCCACCGGGTCGCCGGGACACGGATCAGCCGGCGGGAGCTGGTCCTCGGCGCCGCCCTCGTGATCTCCGTCGGCAGCTTCCTCGCCGTGTCAGGGGCCGCGACGGCGCGAGCGGAGCAGACCGACCAGCTGCCGGCCGCGCTCGCCGCAGTGGCCTCGATCGTCATGGTGGCCGGGTGCGTCGTCGCCTCCCGGCGGGCCACGCGTCGCAAGCTGGGCTCGCGACGGGCCGCCGCCCTGCTGGGGATCGGGGTCGGCACGATCTACGCCGGGACCGCCGCCCTCATCAAGGCGTGCACCAACCTGGCCGCGGACGGGCCGGCCGCGCTCCTCACCAGCTGGCAGCCCTATGCTCTGGTCGCCGCCGGGGCCACGGGCCTGCTGCTCGCACAGATGGCGTTCCAGGCGGGCCCCCTGGCTGCGAGCCTCCCCGCGACTGCTGCGGTGGACCCCCTGGTCAGCGTCATCCTCGGCGTCGTCGTCTACGACGAGCAGCTCAGCAAGGGGGTGGGGCCCATCCTGGCGTCGTTGCTCTTCCTCGTGACCATGTCGGTCGCGGTGGTCCTGCTCAGCCGGGTGAGGGTCGCGGTGGACGAGGGTGTGCACCACCACCAGAGCGGCCGATCGACCGGATCGGGTGGGGTGGAGGCCATGGGCGCGGTGGAGCCGGTGACTTCCCCGAGGGACGGGGATCAGTGACGGAAGCCCGCGGGTCCGGTGGCCGTGCCGGAGCGGTGGTCGCGGTTGAGCCCGTCCACCGCGCTGCGCAGGTCAGCGAGCAGGAGGTCGGCGAGGTCCATACCGAAGCCGTTGCGGCACACGAGCCTCAGGACTGACAGGTCCTGCCGGTCCGCGGGGAACGTGTAGGCGGGCACCTGCCATCCTCGCTCGCGCAGTGCGCGCGAGACGGCGAAGACGTCCCAGCCGGTGACCTGCTCCGTGGTGGTGAAGGCGAAGACGGGCAGCTCGTCACCACGGGTGATCAGCCGGAACTCCGGCATCTCCTCAACCTGCCCGGCCAGGAAGGTCGCCACGTCGCGGGCCGACTGCTGGACGGCGCGGAACCCGTCCCGCCCGAGGCGGAAGAACGTGTAGTACTGCGCCACGACCTCAGCGCCGGGGCGCGAGAAGTTCAGCGCGAACGTGGGCATGTTCCCACCGAGGTAGTTCACCTCGAAGACCAGCTCAGAGGGCAGGGCGTCGGCGTCGCGCCACAGGACCCAGCCCACACCGGGGTAGACCAGTCCGTACTTGTGGCCGGACGTGTTGATCGACGCGACCCGCGGAAGGCGGAAGTCCCACAGGAGCTCCTCGTCGAGGAAGGGGGCGATCATCGCGCCCGAGGCCCCGTCGACGTGGATCGCCACGTCCGGCCCACCGGAGCCCGCGAGCTCGTCCAGCGCCGCCGCGATCTCGGCAACGGGCTCATAGCTGCCGTCGAACGTCGACCCGAGGATGGCCACCACCCCGATCGTGTCCTCGTCGCACCGGGCCACGGCTTCGGCCGCGTCCAGGTGGTAGCGGTCACCGCTCATCGGCACGATCCGCGGCTCCACGTCCCAGTAGCGGCAGAACTTCTCCCAGCAGACCTGGACGTTGGCCCCCATGACCAGGTTGGGCCGCCGCGAGCGGTCCTTGACCCGTGACGCCCACCGCCGCTGCAGGGCCAGCCCCGCCAGCATGCACGCCTCGCTCGACCCCGTTGTCGAGCACCCGGTGGCGTCCTCGGGAGACGGGGCGTGCCACAGGTCCGCCAGCATGGCGATGCATCTCCGCTCGAGCTCCGCGGTCTGCGGGTACTCGTCCTTGTCGATCATGTTCTTGTCGACGCAGTCGGCCATCAGCTGCCTTGCCTGCGGCTCCATCCACGTCGTGACGAAGGTCGCGAGGTTCAAGCGCGCACTGCCGTCCAGCAGCAGCTCGTCATGGATCAGCTGGTAGGCGACGTCCGGTGGCACCGGGCCCGGCGCCATCCGGTTCTTCGGCAGCGTCAAACGCTCCCCCAGCGCGGGATTCGCCTCCGTGAGCACCGAGTTCGATCCCCGGTCCTCCGATGCGTGCGAGCTCGAACCGCGGTGCAGGGCCATGCTCGACCCTACCGACGAGGCGCGGCAGAAAGCCATGCCCGGGTCGAGATACGCAGGGAGTTCACAACAACAGGATCGCGGGGTTGCCCGACGGGCAGGGCCGAACGCTGCCTACGCACCCGCGCGGAGGCGCTCGCGTCCCGCCCCGGTGAGGACGCGGTCCTCGCCCTCGGTGCCGACCAGCGCCGGGTCCGCGGTGTAGAGCCGGGCCACCGCGGCCCGGGCCAGGCCGACCTCACGGGCCGCCTGGTGTGCCTCGAGCTTGTGGAGTCGGCCCCCCGCGTCGGCGAGGCGCTGCAGGAAGGCGAGCGCCGGGTCCGGGGTCCCCGAGCCGTCGCCGGAGACCGCCGGGTCTGAGCCCCGGGAGGCGACGGAACCCCCGGAGCCCCCGGAGCCCCCGGAGCCCTGCCAGGTCCGCCGGGGGAACCGGTGCACGTACTCCTGCTCCAGCTCCAGCATCCGCGTCGTGTGGCGCGCGAACTGCTCCGCGCTGCCGTGGAGGAAGACCCAGTTGCGGGTGGCGTGCGCCTGGGTTCCTTGCTGCTCCAGCTCAGCGTCACTCAGCTCGCTGGCCGGACGGCCCTGGATCTCGTGCTCACTCATGCCGATTCCCTTCGTCGTCGATCCTGCGGAGACCATCTCGATAGCGCTGGGCGTTGCCGACGTACTCCTTCACGCCGAACGCGATCCACTCGGCCTGCACGTCCGCGTCCATCGGACGCACCCGGGCCGGGACGCCGAGAGCCAGGTGTCCGCTGGGGATCTCGATGCCCTCCGGCACCAGGGCCTTGGCGCCCACGACCGAGCCGTGGCGCACGACGACGCGGTTGAGGAGCACGGACCCCGAGCCGATGAGGCACCGGTCCTCCACGGTGCAGCCCTCGAGGTGCGCGTTGTGGCCGACGACGCAGTCGTCGCCGATCACGGTCGGCCACTGCTCGGTCGTGTGCAGGACGGTGCCGTCCTGGATCGACGTGCGCTCACCGACGACGATCTTGCCGAAGTCGGCCCGCAGCACCGCGGCCGGCCAGATCGAGGACCCGGCGCCGATCCGCACCGCGCCGATGACGACGGCGTCGGGATGCACGTAGGCAGTGGGATGGATCCGTGGCTCGAGGTCGTCGAGGGCGTAGATCGGCACGGCTCACTCCTTCTCGGTGTCGGCGGCGTCAGCGGCGTCGACGGCCGCCGGGATCGGCGGCAGCCCGGCATACACGCGCTGTGCGTTGCCCCCCAGGACGGCTGCGGCGGTCTCCGGGGTGAGGAGGTCGGCGACGGCGCGGGCGTTGCGTGCGGTGCCCGGGACCCCCGGCCAGTCCGTGCCGAAGATCCAGCGCCGGGCGAGGCGGGCGAGGTCGTGGCGGGAGTAGTACTCCGGAAGTCGCTTGGGCGGCAGCCCCGACAGCTCGATCCACACCCTCTCGCTCGAGAGTGCCATGAACGCGGCGGTGTCGTACCACCAGCCGCGGCCCCCGTGGGCCAGCACGACATCGAGCCCGGGGAAGTCGCGGACGACCGGAAGCAGGAACTGCGGGTCGGCGTGCTCGTTGGCGGAGCCGGGGAACGAGCTGGTCCCACAGTGGACGACGAGCGGCACCTGCCGCTGC
Organism: Lapillicoccus sp.; assembly: GCF_046595215.1. NCBI lineage: Bacteria > Bacillati > Actinomycetota > Actinomycetes > Micrococcales > Intrasporangiaceae > Lapillicoccus > Lapillicoccus sp. The sequence goes on from NZ_JBKJPP010000108.1 coordinate 26,418, forward strand.
TCGAGGACTGCGTATGCCGGGTAGAGACTCGCGTTGTCGCAACGGAACCCGCCGTGGACGGGATGCAGCTTGAGGGCCGCCGCCCCGTGGTCGAGCTGGCGGGTCAGCTCCTCGGTGATCGGGAAGTGCAGGTGGGGGTTGACGTTGGCGACGGGGCGGAACCGCTGCGGGTTGTGCTCGACGAGGGGCAGCAGGTCGTCGAAGTGTTGCATCCCCGTGGCCTTGGGGCTGTACTCACAGAACAGCAGCGCGATGTCGACGCCCTGCTCGGCAAAGAGCGCGTCGAGCCGTGCCGGCCGGGGGCGACCTTCGACGTCCCAGACCTCCTCGAGAATGCCCTCGGGCCCGAAGTCCCGGGCCCACTGCAGCCACGCCGGGCGCAGGCTCGAGAGCGACGGCACGTGGACGTGCGCGTCGATGAGGGGGGTGCCGTCCAGCACGCCGGCGACCTAGCGGCCGGTGACCATGGGGGTGTCGACCCCGATCGGCCCGGTCTTGTGCGAGCCTCCGGGGGCGCCGAGCGGCTCGGCGCGGCCGGGGAGGACCTCGACGAAGAACCGCCGGTTGTCCTCGACGAACGAGACGTCCTCGTCGGCGACCCGCCGGTCCTGGGTGATCGCCTCGACGGGGCAGACGGGTTCACACGCACCGCAGTCGATGCACTCCTTGGGGTTGACGTAGAGCTTGCGCTCCCCCTCATAGATGCAGTCGACCGGGCACTCCTCGATGCACGACCTGTCCATGATGTCGATGCACGGCGAGGCGATGACGTAGGGCATGTGTTCCTCCTGCGGTCAGGCGGGCTGGGGGACTGGGGTGGGGTGGTCCGTCGAGTGGCCGGGAAAGATCTGGGCCCGGGGGTCAAGGTGCACCGCGGCGTTGTTGACCGCCGTCGCGACCTCCCCGAAGCCGACGGCGATGAGGCGGACCTTGCCGTCGTAGTCGGTGATGTCGCCCGCCGAGAAGACGCCGGGCAGGTTGGTGCGCATCGCGGAGTCGACGACGAGGTGACGGTTGTCGTGCAGCTCGATCCCCCACTCGCGCAACGGACCCAGGTTGGCCGTGAAGCCGAGGGCGGCGACGAGCCTCTCGCAGCGCAGCTCACGGCGCTCCTCCTCCCCGGTCACGGTGAGCTCGATCCGCTCGAGCGAGCCCTGACCGTGGGCCGCGGTGACCTGCGCCTTGGTGATGACCTCGACCCGGGAGCCCTTGAGCTGCTCAACGGAGCCGTGATGGGCCCGGAACTGCTCACGTCGGTGCACGAGCGTCACCGTCTCGGCGATGGGGTGGAGCATCAGGGCCCAGTCGACGGCGCTGTCCCCGCCGCCGACGATCGTGACGTGCTTGCCGGCATACCCGGCGGAGGAGGGCACGAAGTATTCGAGGCCACGGCCAAGGAAGTCCTCACCCGCCGGCAGCGGGCGGGGCGTGAAGGTGCCGATGCCTCCCGTGACGACGATGGCTCCCGCAGCGATCTCGGTGCCCGAGCCCGTCTGGACGACGAGGCGGTCGGGCTGGCCGTCGCGGGCGACGCGGGCGAGCGTCTGCGCCTCCTGCCCGAGCAGGTAGGTCGGCGCGTAGGGCGCTGCCTGCTCGACGAGGTTGCTCACCAGGGTGCGCCCCGAGACGCACGGGAAGCCGGCGATGTCGAAGATCTGCTTCTCGGGATACATCGCCGTCACCTGGCCACCGACCTGGCTGAGCGAGTCGACGACGGCCGTCGTCAGCCCTCGCACGCCTGCGTAGTAGGCGCCGTAGAGACCGACGGGACCCGCGCCGACGATGAGCAGGTCGACCTCGACCCGGCTCATGGGGTGGCTCCGGTCGGCGCGGCGCTGCGCGGGGCGCCGGGCTCGGGCGCGGCGGCGGCGCGCGGCGCCGTCCGGTCCAGCTCGGCCACGAGCCGACGCACCTTGAAACGCTGCATCTTGCCGGTGGCCGTCTTCGGCAGCTCGTCGACGAAGACGACGTGACGGGGCGCCTTGAAATGGGCCAGTCCGTCGCGGCACCAGGCGATGAGTTCGGCGTCGGTGACCGGTGAGCCCGCCACGACGACGGCGACCGGCTTGTCGAGCCCGTCCCTGTCCGGCAGGCCGACCACTGCCACCTCCGCTACGGCTGCGTGCTGCAGGAGGCGGCCCTCGACCTCGGCGGGTGAGACCCAGATGCCGCCGGCCTTGAGCAGGTCGTCGGAGCGGCCCAGGCAGGTGTAGAAGCCGTCGTCGGAGCGCACGTAGGTGTCTCCGGTGCTGAGCCACTCCCCGACGAAGACCGCGCGGCTGGCGTCCGTGCGCCGCCAGTAGCCGAGGGCCATCGACTCCCCCCGGACATGGAGCGAGCCGGGTTGCCCGTCGGGCACGATCTCCCCGGTCGGGTCGCGCAGTTGGATGTCGTAGCCGGGGACCGGCCGGCCCGTCGTGCCGGGGCGGATCTCGCCGGGCCGGTTCGACAAGAAGATGTGCAGCTCCTCCGTCGACCCGATCCCGTCGATGATCTCGACGCCGAACCGTTTGAGGAACCTGTCCTGGAGGGCCGCCGGCAGGGACTCCCCCGCCGACGCCGCGAGCCGGACGGAGGCGAACGTGTCGTCGGGAAGGTCACTGGCCAGCAGCGCGGCGTAGAAGGTGGGCACGCAGAAGAAGAGCGTGGGCCGATCGGCCCGCGCCCTGGCCCCGATGCCCGTCGGGGTCGGCCGAGCGGGCTCGAGCAGCGTCGTCGCCCCGACGGAGAGGGGGAAGAACAGGGAGTTGCCGATGCCGTAGGCGAAGAACAGCTTCGCCACCGAGAGGCACACGTCGTCAGGAGTGATGCCGAGGACCTGGTCACCGTAGGTCTCGCACACGTGCCGGATGTTGGCGTGACGGTGCATGGCGCCCTTGGGTGAGCCGGTCGTGCCCGAGGTGTAGAGCCACAGGGCCCACGAGTCGTCGGTGGTGGGCGCGACGGACCGCAGCTCTGCATCGGCGCGCTCACCGGACGTCACGAGGTCGCTGAACGAGGAGACCCTCACTCCGTCGGGCACGTTCGGGGTGAAGTCCCCGTCGGTGACGACGTGCCGCAGCTCGGGCGAGCGCGCAACCGCCTGCTCGATCTGGGCCTGGTAGGCGGCGCTGGCGAGCAGCACCTGCGCGCCGGAGTCGGCGATGATCTCCCCGAGCTCGTTGCCACCGAGCATGGTGGACACCGGGACCGCGACCAGGCCCGCCCGGAAGGCTCCGAGGATGGCACCGACCATGGCCACGTCGTCGTTGGTGACCAGGACGACCCGGTCGTCGCGACGCAGTCCGAGGGAGCGCAGACCGGCGGCCACCTGGGAGGCGAGCTCGGCGAGCTCGGCATACGTGAGGTCGCGGCTCCCCCGGATGGCGACGTGGTCCGCGCGACCGGCCTCGATCTGACGCTCGACGAGCCAGACCTCGGCGTTGAAGGCTGCGGACACGGTCACACCCTCTTGAGGTCGTAGTCGCCTTTTCGGCCGGTGCCGTACCGGCTGAGCGCGCCGTCGGGGCCGGAAGCGTTGGGCCTGATGAAGATCCAGTTCTGCCAGGCCGTCAGGCGGCCGAAGACCTTGGTCTCCGTCGTCTCCGGTCCGACGAAACGGTGGTTGGCCTCCATGCCGGTGAGGGCATCCGGGGAGAGGGAGGCACGCTCCTCGAGGACGATCCTCAGCTCCTCCTCGAAGTCGATGTCGTCGAGGGCCATCGTCACCAGGCCGACCTCGACCGCGGCTGCGGCGTCGAGCTTCTCGCCGACTCGTCCGCGAGCGGCCGCTGCCTCGTCCTCGTGGCCCCAGAAGCGGGACTCCAGTCGGGACAGGCCGTTGCCCATCGGGAAGGTGCCGTCGTTGGAGGCCGTCAGCACGATCGTGGCCGGATCCGCGTCAGGCTCGACGTCTTCGTAGACGCCGTCGAGCATGTACTGCCGGTCGGCGGCGAGCGCGAGCTCCAGGAGCAGGCCGGCAAAGGCCGTGCCGGGCTCGATCACCGCGAAGAGGCTGCGGCTGGTCACGTCGAGGCGCTTGAGCGTGCGCTTCCAGTAGTGCGTCACCTCGTTCACGAACCAGTCGTCGGCAAGGTCGTGCAGCTGGGCGTCGTGGGCGAGGACGAGGTCGGCATCCCCGGTTGCCCTCAGGACCCACGTGCCGATCTCGAGCTCGTTGGTCCTCAGGTGCAGGATGAGGTCGTCCAGGGCCCGGGACAGCGCCAGCGGCCAGTAGTCGACGCCCTGGGCGAGGACCGCCGCCGCGTCTGCCGGCGGTGCCTCCAGGGGAGCCTCGACCGTGATGTCGACGCGGCGTCCGGCCCGGTCGATCCTGGCGGACACGTAGGGGTAGGTGATCTCGTCGCCGCGCTCGCGCCGGTCGAGCGCGGTCAGCTCCACACCGACGGCGTCCGCGGGGCGTGCGGAAGCCTGGTCCGCCTTGTTGGCACGTCGGGCGATCTCGCCGGCGAAGCCGTTGCGCGGGACCGTCGCGTCGACGAGTCCCCACTCCACGGCCGTGCTGCCGCGGTATCCCTCGGACTTGGTGGCGAAGAGGTCCGCCCGGTCCTTGCGCACGTGACGCTTGTCGACGACCCGGGTCAGGCCACCGGTGCCCGGGAGGACGCCGAGCAGCGGGACCTCCGGCAACGAGACGGTGGAGGCCCCGTCATCGATGAGGACGATCTGGTCACAGGCCAGGGCGAGCTCGTAGCCACCGCCCGCCGCGGTCCCGTTGAGGGCAGCGATCCACGTCTGCCCCGAGTTGGCGGTCGCGTCCTCGATGCCGTTGCGGGTCTCGTTGGTGAACTTGCAGAAGTTGACCTTCCAGCCGTGCGAGGACTGGGCGAGCATGCGGATGTTGGCTCCCGCACAGAACATCTTCTCCAGGCCGCCCGTCATGACCACGGCCGTGACCTCAGGGTGCTCGAAGCGGACCCGCTGGACGAGGTCGTAGAGCTCGATGTCGACGCCGAGGTCGTAGGAGTTCATCTTCAGCTCGTAGCCGGGCACGAGTCCGCCGGCCTCGTCGACGGTCAGCGTCGCCGTGGCGACCGCTCCGTCGATGTCGAGCCGCCAGTGGCGGTAGTTCGCCGGAGAGGTCGCGAACGTCACCACAGGAGGTGCGCCGGAGGCCACTCTGTCACCGTCCCCCGTCCGCGCGGTCGTGGCGTCGTCCGTGACGGTCATGTCGCTCTCCATCGGGTCGGCGGGGTGGAGCAGGCCCTCACAATAGTCGACTCAATCGCTGCTGCTCGTCAAGCATTTGTAGTAGTTTTTTCGCCAGGAGCCGGTTCACGTGCCCCCTGGTTTCACCGGAGCGGTGCTCGTCCGGCACTCCGGCCCACCACGGACCCGATGAAGGAGCGATGCCTGTGCCCGCCGAGACATCCATGCGGCCGGTCGACGGCAAGGCCGTCGCCCGCGCGTGGGACGCGTCTGCGCCGAGCGCCCGATCGCTCCTGCTGACGATGCTCGGAGAGTTCGTCCACCCCCGGGGAGGGCAGGTCTGGACCGGCACCCTGGTCACTGCCCTCGGCGCTCTCGGGGTCGAGCAGAAGTCCGCGCGGCAGGCCCTCTCGCGCACGGCCAACGAGGGCCTTCTCGACTCCTCGCGGCACGGGCGACGGGTCCGTTGGCAGCTCACGCCGACGGGCGAGCAGCTCTTGCAGCAGGGCACCGAGCGGATCTACGGCTTCATGCGCGGGGCCCGCGACTGGGACGGCCGCTGGCTTGTCATCAGCGTCGGCGTCCCGGAGTCGCAGCGCCAGCTGCGCCACCGCCTCCGGACCCGGCTCACCTGGTTGGGGTTGGGCTCGCCCTCCCCCGGCCTGTGGGTCGTCCCCGACGCGGGCAAGGAGGAGGGGGCCCGCGCCGTCATCGAGGAGCTCGGCCTGCGCGACCGCACCTTCGCGTGGGTCGGCTCGGCCGTGTCGACGGGGGACCCTGCTCGACTGCTCGCGGAGGCATGGGACCTCGACGGGGTCGAAGCACGCTACCTCGAGTTCATCGACCGTCTGGAGGGCGTCGCGACGACGACAGCCGCCGCGACCTTCGTCAGCCAGGTGCGGCTCATCCAGGACTGGCGGCTCTTCCCCTTCCTCGACCCCGACCTGCCGAGCGAGCTGCTCGACCACGACTGGCCGGGCCCCCGGGCCGCCGCGACGTTCCACGATCGACACAATCGCTGGCACCGTCGGGCGCAGGACGAGTGGGACCGGATGGATGGCGAGGCAGGACAACGGATCTGAAAGCACGGTCAGTACCGGTGGTCCTCCACGTCGACGTAGCCGCCGCTTTCCTCAGCACCCGGCGGGAGGGTGTCCTCGGGCAGCCCCCCGCCGGAGGATGCCGCGAGGTGGGTCGGGACGGCCTCCCGGACGCCCACCCGTTTGCGCAGCGCGAGATCACGCTCGTCGCCCCGGTAGCCACGCACGAGCAGCCAGTCGTGCACGGCCTCTCGGTCCGGGTGGCTGTCGCGCACCGTGTTGTAGACATAGTTCGTGCCCCGGCTCGCGGCCTCACGCTCGAGGTTCTCGAGGACGAAGCTGCCCACGCCCGAGCCCTGGGCGTCGGACGCGACGGCAAGGAGGATCTCGGTGTCGCCACCCCAGGTCGAGTCGAGCCAGCCGAAGCCGACGACCCGGTCGTCATCGGTCGTGACGAACCAGTCACCCGGCAGGTCGGCGTCGTCGGCGTAGGAGACGTCCAGGGCACCGGCGGGGGCGCTACCGATCACCCTGCGCTTGTCAACGTCCCAGAGCGGGCGCTCCTGCCGGGACCACGCGAGCGACATCGTCAGCCCAGTCCTTCTTCGGCAAGGTGCACGTAGTCGAACTCGACGGGCTGCTCGTTGATGCCGGATGACGGCGCCGCGATCCAGCCAGCGAACTTGCCGTAGCCGTACTCGGGCACCATCAGCGCCGCCACGGCCTCGCGGTCAGCCTCCGTCGGCAGCCAGTCGTCTTTCCTGGCCGCCCAGGTCGCGTCGTCGAGCACCTCGCCTTGAGGGCTGAGGTGGTGCGGCGCGAAGGCGCCCACCGCACGGTTGAACCCTTCGTGGGGCAGGAAGAGCCGCTCCTCCAGGCCGGCGTCCTCGAGGGCCTGGTTCCAGCGTCGGACCCCGTTGGCGCAGTCGGCGACGTACTCATCGCGCAGGTCGAGGTTGAGGGCGCTGAGCATCGGGACGGTCTTGGTCCGGATCTGACCGTCGTCGACGTAGCTCATCTCCCGCGTGTCGTCGAGCAGCACGTGGTCGTCCTTGCGACGCTTCTCCATCCAGCGACCCTTGAGTCCTGAGGAGTAGTAGTTGCCGGCGTTGGTCGACTGCTCGGACCCGAAGAGGTCCATCGATACGGAGAACTGGAAGTTGAGGTACTGCTGGATCACCTTCAGGGGGATGCCGCCGTGCGCGAAGACCTCGTCGGTGCCGTGCTCCTTCATCAGCTCGGCCGTGCGCTCGACCACCCGCTGCACGCCGGTCGTGCCGACGAACATGTGGTGCGCCTCCTCCTTGAGCATGAACTCGCAGGTGCGGGCGAGCGGGTCGAACGCCGACTCCTTGAGCGTGCCGAGCTGGTACTTGCCGTCGCGGTCGGTGAAGTAGGTGAACATGAAGAACTGCAGCCAGTCGGTGGTCGCCTCGTTGAACGCGCCAAGGATGCGGGGGGCGTCGAGGTCGCCCGAGTTGCGCTTGAGCAGCTGCTCGGCCTCCTCGCGACCCTCACGGCCGAAGTAGGCGTGCAGCAGGTAGACCATCGCCCAGAGGTGGCGGCCCTCCTCGACGTTGACCTGGAAGAGGTTGCGCAGGTCGTAGATGCTCGGGGCGGTGTCACCGAGGATCCGTTGCTGCTCGACAGAAGCGGGCTCGGTGTCGCCCTGGATGACGATGAGGCGCAACAGGTCGGCGCGGTGCTCACCGGGCACCTCCTGCCAGGCCGGCTCCCCCTGGTGCTTTCCGAAGGCGACCTTGCGCTCGGGGTCCTGCTCGGCGAGGAAGATGCCCCAGCGGTACTCCTCCATCGGCACGTGGTCGAAGTGGGCCCAGCCGTCGCGGCCGACGGCGACCGCGGTGCGCAGGTAGACGTCCTTGGTGGGCAGGGCCGGACCGAGCTGCTTCCACCACTCGAGGAACTTCGGCTGCCAGCCCTCGAGGGCGCGCTGCAGACGGCGGTCACCGGCGAGGTTGACGTTGTTGGGGATGCGCTCGCTGTAGTCGATCGTGCTGAGCGGTCCGGTCGGGCTGGGCGCGGCTCCGGTACGAGTGTCGGATGACATCGGTGGTCTCCTGTCATGGGTGGACGTCTTCGTCCCTTAATGTTCTACACTTCTTTTGCGATCAAGCCAAGGCTTTGTCGACTATTATTCCCTCGTTGTGACGGGGACGACCACAGCGAACCGTTCGACCCACCGGAGGCAAACCCTCAGTCGGTCACTCGGACGACGAGCGCCATCCCCGTGTCGTGCGCGCACACCCGGCGAAGAGGCCGACTCCCCCACCCCGCAGCCGCAGCTCTTGGACGAGCTCGGCGATGGAACGCATCCCCTTTCTCGCAGCACGGCATCCGGGTCGTTGACGCCTCACGGCATGCCGAACTGTGACTGGATGAGCGTCGCGATGAGGTCGGCCGCGCGCTCGCTGAGCGCGTCCGCCGTCGGGTCGGACTCCAGCGCGTCGATGTCGGCCGCCAGTCCCGACAGGAACTGGTAGACGACACCAGTCATCCCCACCGAACCGGTCATGGCGATCGCGGTCAGGGTGCTCAGCTCGGCGTCCAACCCGCGGAGCCTGGCTTTGGAAGGAGGAAGACCTCCCAGGCGAAGCGTTCCTCCATGACGAGCGTGAGCGGCCGGGCGCTGTCGGAGAGCACCATGTCGTCCGGTTTGAGCACGGCCTCACGGCCGTCTTGCCCGAGGATCGAGCCGCCGCGGCGCGGCATACCGATCTGGAGATCCAGGGGCTGTGAGACGAGCTGCTGACCCTGGCCCCTGCCAAGGGCCAGCCAGCCGCCAAGCCCGCCACCGGCAGCCCCGCCCAGGCGGACATTCCGGGGGGGCAACGAAGCGCCGCTCCCGGACCTCTTGACGTGAGGCAACGGGGGGTCCGATCGCGCGTTGACCCGCCTGCGCCACCGGCCGACCTTCGGGCCGATCCGTGGCCGCTGCGTCGGTCCTGGCCCGATCCGGCATCGACTACCGTTGAGAGCCGCACAGCCCGCCCGACGCCGGACCGAACAGGACCCCCTTTGACCCAGGCACCGCCCCCGTCAGCCTTCCTGCACGCCCTCGCCATGATCGTGGCGCCCCGATGAGCCGCCGCGGGTCCCGACGCAGGGACAGCGGCCTCCCGCCGCTGCCGGCCAACGGCCTGCGCATCGTGCCGTTGGGCGGTCTCGGCGAGATCGGCCGCAACATGACGGTCTTCGAGCATGCCGGCCGGCTGCTCATCGTCGACTGCGGGGTGCTCTTCCCCGAGGAGCACCAACCGGGCGTGGACGTGATCCTGCCCGACTTCACCTGGATCCGGGACCGTCTCGACAAGATCGACGCCATCATCCTGACCCACGGTCACGAGGACCACATCGGCGGCGTCCCCTACCTCCTGCGCGAGCGCCCGGACATCCCCGTCGTCGGCTCGAAGCTGACGCTGGCCTTCATCGAGGCGAAGCTCAAGGAGCACCGCATCACCCCGGTCACCACCGAGGTCCAGGAGGGGCAGCGGCGCAGGCTCGGGCCGTTCGACTGCGAGTTCGTGGCCGTCAACCACTCGATCCCCGACGGGCTGGCGGTTGCCATCCGGACCGCCGCCGGCATCGTCCTGCACACCGGCGACTTCAAGATGGACCAGTTCCCGCTCGACCGCCGGGTCACCGACCTGCGGGCGTTCGCGCGACTCGGGGAGGAGGGCGTCGACCTGTTCCTCGTCGACTCCACCAACGCCGAGGTGCCGGGGTTCACCATCTCCGAGGGTGAGCTCGCCCCCGCCATCGAGACCGTCTTCCGCACCGGCGCGGGACGGGTGATCGTCTCCAGCTTCGCCAGCCACGTCCATCGCATCCAGCAGGTCCTCGACACTGCGCACGCCCACGGGCGCAAGGTCGCCTTCGTCGGCCGGTCTATGGTCCGCAACATGGGCATCGCCAGCGACCTCGGCTATCTCACGATCCCCAAGGGCCTCGTGGTCGACCTGAAGGCCCTGGAGCGCCTGCCCGCCAACAAGATCACCCTGATCTGCACCGGCTCGCAGGGTGAGCCCCTGGCGGCCCTGTCCCGGATGGCCAACCGTGACCACCCGATCCGCATCACTGAGGGTGACACCGTCCTGCTCGCCAGCTCTCTGATCCCGGGCAACGAGAACGCGATCTACCGCGTCATCAACGAGCTGACCCGCTGGGGCGCCAACGTGGTCCACAAGGGCAACGCCAAGGTCCACGTCTCCGGCCACGCCAGCGCGGGCGAGCTGGCCTACTGCTACAACATCGTCCGGCCGACCAACGTGCTGCCGGTCCACGGCGAGTGGCGCCACCTGCGCGCCAACGCCGATCTCGCGATCCGCACCGGCGTGGCCCCGGACCGCGCGATCATCGCCGAGGACGGCTCGGTCATCGACCTCATTGATGGACGGGCCTCGATCACCGGCTCCGTCCCGGCCGGCCTCGTCTACGTCGACGCGATGACCGTCGGCGGCGCGACCGAGGAGTCCCTGCACGTGCGCCGGACCCTCGCCGAGGAGGGCGTCATCACGATCGTCTGCATCGTCGACCCCGACACCGGCCAGCTCAGCGAGAAGCCGGACTTCCTCGCCCACGGCTTCGAGCCCGACGCCATCGACTTCGACACGGCGGTGCCGTCGATCCAGAAGGCCCTCACGAGCGCCGCCAGGGAGAACATCCAGGACCTCGACCAGATCGAGGAGCTCGTCCGTCGGGCGGTCTCGGCCTGGGCCCACCGCCAGCACCGCCGCAGTCCGCTGATCATCCCCGTCATCGTCGACGCCTGAACCCGAATCCACCGGCGCACCGTGATCCGCCCTGCCCAGCAGGCCCGCGTCGAGCCGCGGGGTCTGGCCTGACCGCCGCTGGATGGTGGTCGACGCCGAGCATGTGCGGCAACGCTGCGGCTGCTGCCCGAACGTTCCCGCCTGGTCGCGGATCGCATCGCGAGCGGTCGCCTCGCCGTCGTGGGTGCCACTTATGCCGTCGACGATGGCGTGGCCATGCGCGCATCGTCGACTCGGCGGGCCTCGACCCCGCCCCTTAGCGAGGACAGAAAGAACCGGGGCCGAGAGGACAGTGTCCCCTTGACCCCGGCTCCAATGTCGCCCGAGAGCTTACAGAGCAGGCAGCGTGACGGTGTTCATCTGGAGAGTGACTGCCGTCTGCGCCAAGAGCCTGCCATTCGTGGATGCACCGGTCTTCATGGCGATCATCGTCTTGGAGAGGATTGTTCCCTCGAAGTGCGCGGTTGTTCCGAGAGTGACCGCGCCGGCGGACTGCCAGAAGACATTCTTGGCCTGTGCTCCGCCGGCCAGGGTCACGTTCTTGGCGGCAGCCTGGTCAAGGGTTCCGGCAATCTGGAAGATCCATACGTCAGTCGGGCCACCCGAGAGGGTGACGTCCGTTGAGATGTTGACGTCGGTATTCCATTTGTAGAGGCCAGGGGCAAGGGTCAGTCCGCCAATTTCTCCAGCGCCCAGGTCGACAAAATCGGGGAACGTTCGGCCCTCGGCGTCAAGGTATGCAGCCCCCACGTCGCCTACGGCCGTCGTCAGGACTGTGGGAGCAGTCACGGCGCATGGTGGCCCAGCCGCATCGACCGCGAAGATCGTCCCGGTGACTTCTGAGCACGCCAGACCGATGGCTGCACCGGTGATTGGACTGGCCCCAACATCTCCCTTGATGGCAGACGCATAGACGTCGGTGACGCCCGATTGCGACAGAATAGCGAAGGTACCGGCTGATCGAAGGTCTACCGGAGCCTGAGCGGCAGCCGTGACCGCGCTGGGCAGCGGCGCACCGGTGTCAGCGGAGACTACCGTGGTGCCGGCAGCGACCATGGCAATCACTGCAAAGGGAATGATGGACAGAGTTCTGAGTCGCACGACTTCTCCTGTTGTTCTCAATGGTGTGGCGTAGGTTCGCGACAGAATCGGAAGAGGTGACTGTCGGCACCCGCAAGGACGAAATCTCGCCAGTTCGCCTCGACCTTCACGGGGTGGATGTTGAGGCTGGACGCGGGGCAGGCTATGGCTGTACCGCTCTCTTCCAGAACCCCCAAAGAGTCAAGCGACAGCCATGATTTGGTTTC
>NZ_JBKJPP010000028.1:0-7230 GCF_046595215.1 Lapillicoccus sp.
GCCGCCGCGCTGGCGCCGTTGCCGAGGTGCAGGACGATGACGTTGGCGCTGTCCACGGGCCGGCCCACGAGCTCGGCGGCGCGGCGGGAGACGAAGGCGTGGGACGTGCCGTGGAACCCGTAGCGCCGCACCCCGTGCTCCTCGCGCCAGGCGCGGGGCACCGCGTAGGTGTAGGCATGCGGGGGCAGGCTCTGGTGGAAGGCCGTGTCGAACACGGCGACCTGGGGGGTGTCCGGGAACTGCTCCCGTGCGACGCGGATGCCCTCAAGGTTGGCCGGGTTGTGCAGCGGCGCCAGGGGGATGAGGTCCTCGACCGCCTGGAGGACCTCGGCCGAGATGAGCACCGGCTGGCTGAACCTCTCGCCGCCGTGGACGACCCGGTGGCCGACCGCGCTCAGGTCGACCGACCCGAGGTCCGGGCCGTGCTCGCGGAACGCCGTGATCAGGATGTCGAACGCGTCGCGGTGGGAAGTGCACGAGACGTCCCGCTCGTGGGTGCCGTCGGTCCCGCAGTGGGTGGCCCGGGGACGGGACTCGCCGATGCGCTCGACCAGGCCGCTGGCCGACGTCTCACCGCTGGTGGCGTCGACGAGCTGGTACTTCAGCGAGGATGACCCGGCGTTGATGACGAGCACGGGCTGCGGGGCGGCGCTCATCCGACGGCCTCGGCCTGGATGGCTTCGGCCTGGATCGCCGTGATCGCCACCGTGTTGACGATGTCGCGCACCACGGCTCCTCGGGACAGGTCGTTGACCGGCCTGCGCAGCCCCTGGAGGACCGGACCGACGGCGACCGCACCAGCGCTGCGCTGGACCGCCTTGTAGGTGTTGTTGCCCGTGTTGAGGTCGGGAAAGATGAAGACGGTGGCGCGCCCGGCGACCGGGCTGTCCCTGAGCTTCGCCGCGGCCACGGCGGCGTCGACTGCCGCGTCGTACTGGATCGGGCCCTCGACGGACAGCTCGGGAGCTCGCTGGCGGACGAGTTCCGTTGCGGCGCGGACCTTGTCGACGTCGGCGCCGGTGCCGGAGATGCCGGTCGAGTAGGACAGCATCGCCACTCGTGGCTCGATGCCGAACTGGCGAGCGGTCGCGGCGGAGGAGATCGCGATGTCGGCGAGCTGCTCGGCCGTGGGGTCGGGGTTGACCGCGCAGTCGCCGTAGACGAGGACCCGGTCCGCGAGGCACATGAGGAACACCGACGAGACGACCGCGACGTCGCGGGTCGTCCGGATGACCTCCAGGGCGGGCCGGATGGTGTGGGCCGTCGTGTGGACCGCCCCCGACACCATGCCGTCGGCGAGGCCATCGAGGACCATCATCGTCCCGAAGTAGCTCGGGTCGACGACGACGTCGCGGGCCTGCTCGAGCGTCACGCCCTTGTGCGCCCGCAGCCCGGCATACTCCTGCGCGAAGCGCGCTCGCAGTTTCTCGTCGTGGGGATCCAGGATGGTCGCTCGGGCGAGGTCCAGCCCGAGCTGGCCCGCCCGGGTGCGGATGGTCCCGGGATTGCCGAGCAGGGTGAGCCGCACAACCCGGCGACGCAGCAGCTGGTCGGTCGCGCGGAGGATGCGGTCCTCCTCGCCCTCGGGCAGGACGATGTGCTTGTCGGCCCGACGGGCCCGGTCGAGCAGCCGGTGCTCGAACATGAGCGGCGTCACCACCGTGCTGGGCGCGACGTCGAGCCTGTCGAGCAGCCCCGCCCCGTCGACGTGCTCGTCGAAGAGGCTCAGGGCCGTCTCGATCTTGCGCGAGGCGGTCCGCGTCAGTCTCGGGGTCACGCCCGCCAACGCCGCGGTCGTGGCCATCGTCCCGCTCGCGCAGGTCACGACGGGCACGTGCACCTCGAGGCCGGCGACGAGGCGCTCGATCGGCGCCGGCAGGTCGAAGCCCCCGTTGAGGACGATGCCCGACGGGCTGGGGAAGGTCTTGGACCGGTGGGCGAGGAGCAGCCCCAGCAGCACGTCCCCCCGGTCGGCAGGAGTGACGACGACGCACCCCTCGAAGAGCCGGTCCAGGACGTTGGGCATGGTCATCGCGGCGACGACGAGCCCGAGGGACTCGCGGTCGAGCAGCGACTCGTCGCCATGGGTCAGGGTGCCGCGGACGGCAGCCATCAGCTCACGCACGGTGGGGGAGTCGAGCACCGGCTCGGACGGGATGGCGTATGCCGGGACGTCCCCGAGGAGACCCGACAGGGCTTGCGCCGTGGCCTCGAGGGCGCGAGCGGCGACGCGGTTGGCGACGACGGCCAGCACCTGGGCGTGGTTGGCCCGCGCCTCGTCGGCCGCGACGTCCGCTGCGGTGCGGACCTGCTCGGGGAGGCGTCCGGCGCTGGAGACGACGAGGACCATCGGAGCGTCGAGGTTGGCCGCGATCCGGGCGTTGTAGGAGAACTCCGTCGGCGACGTGACGTCCGTGTAGTCCGAGCCGATGACGAGCATCGCCTCGTACTGGCCGGCGACCGCGTGGAAGCGGTCGACGATCGTCGACATCGCCGCCTCGGGGTCGCCATGGACGTCGTCGTAGGCGACACCGGAGGCCGCGACATGGGTGAGGCGGGTATCGAGCCTCGACAGCAGCAGGTCGAGCACGTGGTCGTTCGCGGAGTCCTGGGAGCGGACGATCGGGCGGAACACCCCCACCCGCCCCACCCGGCGGCTGAGCTGGTCGAGCAGCCCGAGCGCGATGGCGGACTTGCCGGACAGGCCTTCGGAGGAGGCGAGGTAGACGCGGGTTGCCACGGCGTCAGGCTATCGGGATGTGGTCGCTGCTAGCCCGTCGACGGGTTTCGCGTCCGGTCCGGGTTGCGGATCAGCGCCCACGAGACCGCGCCCCCGGTGGCGAGCAGGACGGCGCAGATCCACATCGCCCTGACGTAGGCGCCTGAGAACGCCTCTGCCCGTGCGTAGTCCGCACCGCTGAGGCCGACGACGGCAGGCAGGGCGGCGACGGCGAGCAGGCTCCCCGCGCGGGAGAGGGCGTTGTTGACGCCACTGGCCACGCCGGCATACCGGTCGGGAGCCGCGCCGAGGACCGTCGCGGTGAGCGGTGCCACGAGCAGGCAGAGCCCGAGACCGAAGATGCTGATGCCGGGGAGGACGCCCAGCCAGTATGAGGATCCGGCGCCGACGCCGGTCAGCAGCGTGGCCCCGACGGCGCAGACGAGCGGACCGACGGTCATGGGCAGGCGGGGGCCGATCCGCGCGCCGAGCTCCCCACCCCTGGCCGCCAGCAGCAGCATGAGGACGGTGACGGGCAGGCTTGACAGACCGGCCTGCAGGGGGCCGTAGCCGAGCACGGTCTGGAGCTGCAGGGTGAGGAAGAAGAAGACGGCACCGAGGGAGGCGTAGACGAGCAGGGTCATGCCGTTGGCCGCGCTGAACTGGCGCGAGGTGAACAGCGACGGCTGGACCATCGGGTGGTGTCCGGTGCGCTCCACGGTGATGAACAGGGCGCCGATGGCGAGTCCGGCAGCGAGGACGTCGACCGTCAGTGCGGGCCCGAGGGACTCGTGCTGGATCAGCGCGAAGGTCGAGGAGGCGAGGGCGAGGGTGGCGAGGGCCGCTCCGATGACGTCGAACGAGTGGTCGGCCTGCTCGTCACGGGTCTCCGGCACGGTGGCCTGGGCGATGACGACGGTCAGGATCGCGAGGGGGATGTTGAGCAGGAAGGCCCACCGCCAGCTCGCGTACTGCACGAGCCAGCCGCCGACGAACGGTCCGAGCGTGGCGGCGATCCCCCCGAGACCCGACCAGGTGCCGATCGCCCTGGCCCGATCGGCGGGTCGAAAGGTCGCCTGGATCATCGCGAGGCTGCCGGGGGTGAGCAGCGCCCCACCCACACCCTGCAGGACCCGCCCGGCGATGAGCTGGGCGGGGCTCTGGGCGACACCGCAGGCGGCAGAGGCCAGGGCAAACCAGATGACCCCCACGACAAAGACCCGTCGTCGACCGAAACGGTCGCCGAGCGAACCCCCGAGCAGGATGAGCGAGGCCAGTGAGAGGAGGTAGCCGTTGCTGATCCACTGCAGGTCGGCGAGGCTTGCGTGGAGGTCGGCGCCGATGCGCACGAGGGCGACGTTGACGACGGTGGCGTCGAGCATCGCCATCCCCGACCCGAGGGCGGCCGCGGTGATGACGAAGCGCCCGGTGCGAGAGCTGAGGGCGATGCCGGTCACCGAGGCAGTGTGTCACCGGCCCCCGTCGCGTGGTGGGGGCGGTGCGTGGGGCGGAGCGCTGGCGCGCCGTGGAGCGGTAGCGTGGTGAGGACCCCACGAGGTGGTGGGCCGGGCCGACGCGAGGGGTATGCCGTGGACGCACCGTCCGGCGCTCGCGGTGCCGCCGCGTCGGTGGCCCTCGGCGCGGGCCGCCTGCGCCAGAACGTCGTCTACCGGGCTGGGGCGCTCGGGCGCCGGCCACGGGTGCCGACCGACATCAGCGAGCTGGAGCGACGCGCGAAGGCGACGATGTCCGACCGCGCGTGGGCCTATGTCGCCGGGGGAGCCGGGGACGGCGACGGGATGCGCCGGAACCGAGAGGCGTTCCGGCAGTGGGCGATCGTGCCGCGGATGCTGAGGGACGTCTCCCGGAGGGACCTGAGCGTCGAGCTGTTCGGGCGCCGGCTGCCCGTGCCCCTCCTGGTGGCGCCCGTGGGGGCGGCGGGAATGGTGCGTCGCGACGCAGACGTCCTGATCGGTCGGGCCGCAGCGCAGCTCGGCGTGCCCTACATCCTGTCCAACCAGGGCAGCTCGCCGATGGAGACGACCGCCGCAGCAATGGGTGACGCGCCGCGATGGTTCCAGCTCTACTGGAGCTCCGACGAGCGGCTCGTCGACAGCCTCATCGGGCGCGCCGAGGCGATGGGCGCTGATGCCCTCGTGGTCACCCTGGACACGACGATGCTCGGCTGGCGGCCCCAGGACCTCGACCTTGGGTCCTTGCCGTTCGCCCAGGGGATCGGCATCGCGCAGTACACCTCGGACCGGAGGTTCATGGAGATCGTGCGGCAGCGGGTTGACGGGGTTGCCCGTGGGGATGGCCGGCCCGGAGCTGGTGGTCGTGGTCGTCATCGTGGTGACGTGCGGCTGACGCTCGGCGCGGTCCGGACGCTCGCCTCGATGGCTCGCGAAGTGCCCGGCAGGTTCATCGACAACCTGCGCTCGCCGATGACCCGGGCGGTGGTGGAGACGTTTCTCGAGATCTACTCGAAGCCGTCGCTGACGTGGGCGGACATCGAGACACTGCGAGAGCGGACCCGGCTTCCCGTGGTGCTCAAGGGGATCCTTCACCCGGATGATGCGCTGCGGGCGGTGGAGAGCGGCGCTGCAGGAGTGATCGTGTCAAACCACGGTGGACGGCAGGTCGGGAACGCCGTGTCGTCCCTCGACGCGTTGCCCGACGTCGCCCGCGCCGTGGGCGGGCGGGTCCCGGTGCTTTTCGACAGCGGGGTGCGCACCGGCGCCGACGTCGTCACCGCCTTGGCCCTCGGGGCGAGCGCGGTGATCCTGGGGCGCCCGCACATCTACGGGCTGGCGATCGACGGCGAGGACGGGGTGCGGTCCGTCCTCGAGAACGTGATCGCCGAGCTCGACCTGACGATGGGCCTCAGCGGCCTCGCGTCGGTGACCGAGCTCGGTCCCGAGGTCCTGCGTCGGGTGTAACGGGTGTGACGTCCGGTTCGGAGTTGAACGCCACTGCGTGCTACCGTTTCCGGTCGCGGCAGGGCTTGGTTCCAAGGCCTGCCTCGACACCTCGTCCGGGTGGCGGAATGGCAGACGCGCTAGCTTGAGGTGCTAGTGCCCTTAACGGGCGTGGGGGTTCAAGTCCCCCTCCGGACACGATTAAAGACACACGCCCGGTCGGCGTACGCATTGACCAGCCATGTCGAGTGGTCGTAGTCGAGGCGAGGGCCCAAGGATGCATAGATCTGCTCGGCTGGGCGCCCCAGCGTTGTCCGGGCTCCGCTGCGCGTCAGGGCCTCTCAGGTCTAGGGTGTGCTCCGGCTGTCCCGGGCCTGCGGCCGCGGCGGCGGGCGTTGCTTGCTGGCCAGTCACGCTGCCTCACCGGCGGCAGGTCGCGCCGCTCCCGCTGGCGGGCGGGCTCCAGGCGCGCGCCGGGGCCGGGACCGCTCGCCCCGGCCCCGACCCCCCAGCGGCCGGTGGGGGCGTGCTCGTCGGGGTGGTCCTGCCCGAGCCGGGTCTGCCGGACTTGCAACGCCTTGCTGAGGTGGCCGCCATACGGCCTGGTCTCGGCGTCGCCCGCGGTGCGGGGGCGCTGAGCGGACGGTCTGGCCCCCCTGCGTCGGACGCGCCCATATTTGGGCGCGTCTGGAAGGTGCTGCACACCGCCTAGTTAGACGCCGGTCCGGGGCGGGGCGCAGACTTCCGCACTTGCTTGATGAGCGGTCGTCGGCAAACCTCGGTCTGTCATGAGGTTGGCTGACGCGTAGGTCGTGGCCGCTTGACTCGGCTTCGGTGCCGAGGGCATGACGGTGGGCCGCGTGGCGCTGCGGGCGGGTCTCCGGGTGGTGCTGGCTGGTGGGTGGACGGTGAGGGCCAGGGTCTCAGGTCCGGAGCGGGGTCAGGGTGCGGATCGCGGTGAACGCGGCGACGATTTCGGTGGCCCAGGGCCAGGTCCGGGGGAAGCGCAGGTGTCGTTGTCGGGCGCTGTGGGTCAGGCCGGCCGGGACGGTCAGGAACCGGTTGCGCAAGGGCTTTCGGCTTGCAGGCTTTCGACGCGGCGGGTAGGGCCAGCAGCCGCAGCCGCGCGATGGGGGTCCGCCGAGATCGAGGCGCCGAGGGTCATGTGTAAGAGGGGCCTGGTTGATGCGTCCTCGCGGGACGGGAACCGGCCGATCCCCGCAGTCTCTGGCGTGCGAGATCCGGGTCGCGACCCGCGCGTGGGCGCGGTGGCGGGCATCGAGGAAGGCGACCTGCCCACCCCTGGCGAGGGGGTTTCGTGGTGTCCGCGGCGCCGGAAGGAGGAGCCCACGCTGCAGGCCGCGTACGATCGGCAGCCGATGCGTGACCCTTCTCATCGGCGATGGGGGTCAGTGCAGATGCGGCGTATCCCCTGGCCAAATGTCTTAGCCCGTAGCACTAGTGTCGTGCGTCTTTAATTCGCTCCAAAAGTATAGGCTTGGGGTATGGCGAGAACCGGACGACCAACTGCGTTGCTGGAGTTGACCGCCGAGGAACGTATGACGCTGGAACGGTGGGCTCGGAGGGCGAAGT
>NZ_JBKJPP010000002.1:0-16661 GCF_046595215.1 Lapillicoccus sp.
TTGTCCAGGTCGTCCCGGACGGCGAGGCTGCTGAGCACCGCGGGGCCGGCCCCGGCGACCACGGCGGAACGCACCGCACTCGTCGAGGACAGTTCGAGCAACGGCGTCGCGAGGGGAGCGTAGGCGGACAGGGCGGCCTCGAGCGCGGTTCGGGTGCCGGATGTGGGCTCACGGTGGACCAGGCGGGTGGCCGCGAGCTCGGCGGCGGACAGCGGCCGACGTCGTCGGGCCCATGGATGGGTGCCCGCGACGACGACCAGCAGCCGGTCCCTGGCCACGATCCGCCCCGTCAGTCCGGCGGGCAGTCCGGGCCCTTCGACAAAGCCCAGGTCGGCCTCACCCCGCAGCACCTGACGCACCACCTCGGTGGTGTTCACGGCGTCGAGACTGACCGCGGTCTCCGGGTGCCCGGCCGCCAGACGAACGAGCCAGTGGGGCAACAGGTGCTCGGCGACGGTGAGGCTGGCAGCGACACGGAGTCGACCGTCGCGGTCGCTGCGCAACGACGTGATCCCGGCATCCAGCACGGCTGCGGCCGAGAGCACATCGCGCCCCCAGTCAGCCACGAGGGAGCCTGCGGCAGTCAGCACCGACCCCCTCGGGGTGCGCTCCACCAGGGCCAACCCGACGACCTGTTCCATCCTTCGGATCCGGGCACTGACGGCCGGCTGGCTGATGCCTCGCGCGGCCCCGGCGCGGCCCAGGCTCCCGGTCGCTGCCACGGCCATGAGTAACTCGAGGGAATCAAGGTCCGGGACCCGCTGCGACAGCACCGGCGCAAGATACCACCCATAACGCCGCCTGATGGGTGCATCACGTCGTGCCCTCTACTCCACACGCGCTGCGCCGACCACAGTTGAAGAACTACGTCCCCCGCTACCGGAGTGATCATGCTGATGACCCTTGACCGTCCGCACCGAGCGACCACGTCCGACCGCCGCCCCTTCCCCGCCCTCGCCCGGCCCGCGGACGCCGTCAAACATTGTGGACCGAACTGGTTTGCCGCGGTGATGGGGACCGGGATCGTCGCGACCGCCGCCGTCACCCTGCCGGTGCAGGTTGTGGGACAGCGCGGCTTCGCCCTCGCCGTGTGGGTCGTCGCGGCCGCGCTGCTCGTGGTCCTCCTGGGGGCGAGCGCCGCACACTGGCTCAGGCACCCGCAGCGCGCGCGGGCCCATGTCTCGCACCCGGTGATGAGCCACTTCTACGGGGCGCCGCCGATGGCGATGTTGACCGTCGGCGCGGGCGCCCTGCTGGTCGGCAAGGACCTCATCGGGCTACCCGCGGCGCTCAACCTGGACTGGGTGCTCTGGAGCGCCGGGACGATCACCGGCCTGATGAGCGCCGCGATCGTGCCTTACTACGCCTTCACCCGACACGAGAACACGCCCGAAAGCGCCTTCGGCGGCTGGCTCATGCCGATCGTGCCCCCGATGGTCTCGGCCAGCACCGGAGCCCTGCTCGTGCCGTATGCCGCCGCCGGACAGCCTCGCGAGACCTTGCTCCTGGGCTGCTACGTCCTCTTCGGGCTGTCGCTCTTCGCGAGCATCGTGGTCATCACCTTGATCTGGGGCCGGCTGGCGCGACACCAGATCGGGGCAGCGGCCGCGGTCCCGACGTTGTGGATCGTCCTGGGCCCGCTGGGGCAGTCCGTCACCGCGGCCGGGTTGATGGGCAACGCCGCCAAGGACGTTCTCCCCGCCCCCTACGCCGACGGCGCCGCCGTCCTCGCCCTGTTCTACGGACTCTCGACGTGGGGCTTCGCGATCCTCTGGTTGGCCATCGCCGCGACGATCACTGTCAGAACCGTCAGGGACCACCTTCCATTCAGCCTGACCTGGTGGAGCTTCACCTTCCCCGTCGGCACCCTGGTCACCGGCACCAGTGGCCTCGCGGTCCGCACCGGCCTCGACGTCTTCGCCGGAGCAGCGGTCGCGCTATACCTGTTCCTGCTCGTCGCCTGGGCCACGGTCTTCATCCGGACAGCGCGGTTCGCTGCCCACGGCCGCCTCCTGCTTCCTCCGAGACTGGGCTGATCCAGTCCGCACGGCCCCCTCAGGTGGCCGGTCTGCCCTCGTTGGCGCGCAGGGCGGCCCAATCGAACGCCGTCGCGATGCGGCGTCCTGACTCCTCACGGCGGCGGGCGTTGCGTTGTGAGGGATGGGGGACTCCGAGGACGGGTACGACGACCGTTGGTGTCTCGAGGGTCAAGGCGCGCATCAGCCCACTCAGAGCAGGCGCCCCGAACGTGATCACGGCCCTCAGCTCAGGGAGGTGCCTGAGGATCGCAACAAGGGCCGGTCGGGCTGCCTCGAGATCGCCCACTCTGGGCGCCGCCCACCGACCGTCACGGTCGGTGGGGGTCCAGGGCATGACGTTCCACTTGAGGCACTCGCGCTGGTCCAGTCCCGCCCGTGCGCGGGCGGCGCGCACGGCACGGTTGGTGGGATCGGCGTTCTCCTCTGAGCAGAAGCCATCATCGCCATCCCGGAGGGTGTGCGGACCGGGCGCCTCCATCAGCAGCAGCACCCGCGCCCGGACGCCGCCACCGTCGGGGTCGAACCACGGCACGGTCCGGCGACCGTCGGGGCCCTGCCGCCAGCTCCGCACCAGCTCGCTCAGCACCGCCACGTGGTCCTGGTCCAACCGTGCCAGCTTGGAGATCCGCACGTCGTCTCGCACGCGACCATCATGCGGCACCGCAACCCGGAGCCACGGGCCCGCCCGCAGGTCGTCGTGTAGGACCCCGCTCCCAGGCCTCCGTCCGGGCGGTTCCGGGACGAAGGTCTCTTCTGGACCCGGCTCGTTCCTCGGACGATGACGGGAAGAGAGTCCGATCCAGAGGAGAAGCCTCATGACCACCGTCGTCAGTGCAGAGCCCGACGTCCAGCCCCTCGTGGTGCCGTTCGGGGAGGGTGACCGCTCCATGGCGGACCTGCTCGGCGGCAAGGGGGCCAACCTCGCGGAGATGACGCGGTTGGGACTGCCCGTGCCACACGGGTTCGTCATCACAACCGAGGCGTGCCGCGACTACCTGCGCCTCGGTCACCCGCCCGTCCGGCTCGAGCCCCAGCTCGTCGAGCAGATCGCTGTCCTGGAGCACGTCGCCGGACGGCGGCTCGGCGACCCCACGGATCCCCTCCTGGTCTCGGTGCGCTCCGGGGCCCGCAGCTCGATGCCGGGCATGATGGAAACCGTCCTCAACGTCGGGATGACCGACGCGGTCGTCGAGGCGCTGGCCACCCGCCGGGGACCTCGATTCGCGTGGGACTGCTACCGCCGACTGGTGCAGATGTATGGCCGGACGGTCCTGGGCGTTGACGAGGGACGCTTCGAGGAGCGACTGGCCCGCGCGCGTGAGAGGAGTGGCGTCGCCGACGACACCGGGTTGGACGCGCACACCCTGCGCGGCCTGACCCTCGACTTCCGGCGGATCCTGGTTGAGGAGTCCGGGGAGGACCTGCCCCAGGACCCGCAGGAGCAGGTGCGGCGCGCCGTCGTCGCCGTCTTCGACTCGTGGAACGGGCAGCGGGCCCGACGCTACCGAGCCCACGAGGGCATCCCCGATGATCTGGGGACGGCGGTCAGCGTCGTGGAGATGGTCTACGGCAATGCCGGTGCCCGCTCGGGGAGCGGCGTGTGCTTCACGCGGGATCCCGCGGGGGGAGCGCCCGGCATCTATGGCGACTACCTCGCGAATGCCCAGGGCGAGGATGTCGTCAACGGCAGCCGGGCCACGCTCGCGCTCTCCGGTCTCGCGGATCTCGAGCCCGAGTGCTACGAGGGGCTGCTCCGGCACGTCCACACCCTGGAGAACCACTACGGCGACATGTGCGACGTGGAGTTCACCATCGAGGAAGGACACCTGTGGATCCTCCAGACCCGAGTGGGCAAGCGCAGCGCCGCAGCAGCGTTCCGGATCGCCTGCGACCTCGTCGACGAGGGACACATCGACATGGACGAGGCGCTGCGTCGCGTCACCGGCCCCCAGCTGCAGTCCCTGCTCCACCCGCGGTTCAGGGCGGCCACAGACGACGACGTCATCGCCACGGGCCTGCCGGCCAGCCCCGGAGCGGCCGTGGGAGAGGCCGTCTTCGACTCCGGGACCGCCGAGGCCTGGGGCGCCGCGGGCCGCGCCGTCGTCCTGGTGCGCCCCGAGACCAGCGCCGATGACGTCGGCGGGATGCTCGCGTCGGTGGCAGTCGTCACCGCGCGCGGAGGGCTGACGTCACACGCGGCCGTCGTCGCCCGGGGCGTCGGACGGACCTGTGTCACGGGCGTCGAGGGTCTCGAGGTCGACGTGGAGAACGGACAGGCACGGTGGCCCGGCGGGTTCGTCCTGGTCCGGGGCGACATCATCTCCGTCGACGGGTCCAGTGGGCAGATCCATCGAGGACGTCTCGAGGTCCAGCCCAGCCAGGTCGCCGAGGCCGTCGGACACGCCGGCGATCCGGGCCACGTCGAGCACTCCGCCGATCCCTTGGTGAGGGCTGTCCTGCGCGTCCTCGCACACGCTGACCTGCGCCGCACTCTGGGGGTCCGCGCCAACGCCGAGACCGGGCCCGACGCGGTGTCCGCGCGCGGCCACGGCGCTGCGGGCATCGGCCTCTGCCGCACCGAGCACATGCTGCTCGGTGCGCGCCGGGTGCTGGTGGAACGTCTGCTGACCAGTCATGACCGTGGACCCACCCTCGAGGCCATCCAGAAGATCACCTGTGACGAGCTGACCGGCGTCATGGAGGCGATGGACGGGCTCCCCGTGGTCGTGCGCCTGCTCGACCCGCCGCTGCACGAGTTCCTGCCCGACCTCGTCGAGCTGTCCGTCCGGGTCGCCGTGGACGAGGTGGCCGGTCACGTCGACCCTGAGCTCGTCGAGCAGCTGGCAGCGGTGCGCCGCTGGCACGAGACCAACCCCATGCTGGGGCTGCGCGGAGTGCGGCTGCTCTCGGTGCTGCCCGAGATCATCGATGCCCAGGTCCGGGGGCTGTGCGAGGCGATCCTCGCCCTCCGGGCCCGCGGACTGAGCCCGGTGGCCGAGGTGCTGGTGCCGCTCGTGGCGGACGTCGCCGAGCTCGAAGCCGCCAGGGCCAGGATCGCGGCGGCCGTCGCCTTCGTCGCAGCAGCCCACGAGGTAGACCTCGACCTGCCCGTCGGTGTCATGATCGAGCTGCCCCGTGCCGCCCTGACGGCGGGCGCCCTGGCGCGAGCCGCGACCTTCTTCTCCTTCGGCACGAACGACCTCACGCAGACGACCTGGGGCATCTCCCGCGACGACGCCGAGGGCAGCTTCCTCAGCGAGTACCGCAGCTGCGGGTTGGTCAGGGACGACCCGTTCGAAACGCTGGACCAGGTCGGTGTCGGTCGGCTCGTGCAGTGCGCCATCGCGGAGGGCCGGGCAGCACGACCCGCTCTCGGACTCGGTGCCTGCGGCGAGCACGCGGGCGACCCCGCATCGGTGCGCTACTTCGCGGACTGCGGCCTCGACTACGTCTCGTGCTCACCGCCGCGGGTGCCGGTGGCCCGGCTCGAAGCCGGCCGCGCCGCCGTCCTCCCGGCGGGCTCGGCGCAGAGCGCTGGGGCACGGTCCGCGCCCGTCGGTGTGCCGACGCAGTGATGAGGTGCAGCGGTCCGACGGAGCGGGGCGGCGTCAGCCCGAGTGTGAACGTCAGGAGTGTGAACGTCAGGAGCGCACCGGATCGAGGTTGACGACGGTCGGCGGCTGCGGCTGACGAGTCGTCGCGCGGACGATGAGGATGTCGCACGGCATACGGTCGAGCACGCCTCGTGCCACCGAACCGACGATGAGGCCGGCGAGGCTGCCCTCACCCCGAGTCCCCACCACGAGCAGGTCGCCCTGCTCCACGCGGTTCACCAAGGCGGTCACCGGCTCGTCCTTGGTGACCACGACAGAGGGTGTGCTCGTTGCCACGTGGCTGCCCGCTCCGGCGACGGCCGGTGTCTCCTGGCCGTCCGTGCGGTCCTGAAGCCACTGCCAGACCCGGTCGAGGAGGGGATCCCGGTCGCCGACGTGGCCACCTTGGGCCCGCACGATCGTCAGGGGGCACGCCCGCGCCTGCGCCTCGGCGGCCGCGAGGTCGAGGATGACGTCGGCGTCGTGCTGGGAGCTGATGCCCACGACGACGGAGGAGACCTTGTCGGGGCGCTCGGGACCGCTGCCCGGGTCGTCCTGGCAGATGAGCAGCGGGCACCAGAACCGTCGTGCGAGCTCGTCGCTCATCGAGCCCAGGACGAAGACGCCTCGCCCCCCCGCACCCCGGCGACCGAGGACGAGCAGCTCGGCGAGGGCGCCGAGCTCGGCGACCGCACGGTCCTTGACGGTCTCCGCAACGACCGCGCTGACGGGGACGTCCGGGTAGGCCTCCGTCACCCGCCGACACGCGTCAACGACGACGTATCGGGCGCTCTGCGCGGCCTCGTTGCTGACGCGCGCCCAGTCGCCGCGGCTGAAGACCTGCCCCGCCCTGCTCGGGACGGCGACACCGAGCACGACCAGTCGTGCCCCGCGTCGCCGGGCCTCGGTCGCGGCTCGCTCCAGGGCGAGCCGGCTCTGCCAGGAGCCGTCACACCCGACGACGACGGTCCGGTGGGGGGCGAGGTGTGGAGCGCCCGCGTCGGGGGCGGACTGCTGATCGGGTGTGCGAGCCATCAGGGCCTCCGGACTGGTGAAGGAGCGACCTCGGGGTTGCCCTCCCTCACAGCGTCGGCTCTGACGGTCTCCCCTCACAGGGTCGAACGTCCCGGATCCGCGCGCCGGGACCCGGACCCTCGCGCCGGCGGTGTCCGGTTCCCGCTCCCCCGCATCGTCATCGTGATGGTCGTCGTCGCCACGGTGATATTTTGTGATCGTTTGTGTGACGAAGCAGTCGTCATCAGTCGCGACAGGGTGTGTCATGAGCTTCAACCCGAACAGTCACCTCAGCACCGAGGTCTTCGGCCAACCAAGCGACTGGGCGGGTGTCACCGCGCGCGTCGCGGAGTTCGCGGACGCGTTCCCGGCCCGGGGAGCACGGGTCGCCGTCATCGGCTGCGGCACCTCCTTCTTCATGGCCCAGGCGTATGCCGTGCTGCGCGAGGAGGGCGGCCACGGCGAGACCGACGCCTTCGCCGCGAGCGAGCACCGGCTCGGACGGGACTACGACGCCGTCCTGGTCATCACGCGTTCAGGCACGACGACCGAGGTCATCGAGGTGCTGGAGTCGCTCCGGGGTCGGAGCGTCTCGACGACGGTGATCGTGGCGACCGCGGGATCGCCGGTCACGACGCTGGCCGACCATGTCATCCTGCTCAGCGAGGTCGACGAGGAGTCAGTGGTCCAGACCCGCTTCGCGACATCGACACTCGCGCTGCTGCGTGCCTCGCTCGGCGAGGACCTCGCGCCGGCCATCGCGGACGCCCGTGCCGTGCTCGCCGAGGACGAGGTCACCAGCCTGGCCGCGATCGCCAAGGCGGAGCAGGTGACCTTTCTCGGCCGTGGCTGGACTGTCGGGCTGGCGGCGGAGGCCGGCCTCAAACTGCGCGAGTCGGCCCAGTTCTGGACCGAGTCCTACCCGGCGATGGAGTATCGCCACGGCCCGGTCAGCATCGCGGCGACCGGCAGGGTCACCTGGGCCCTTGGCGCCGTCCCCCCGGGTCTGGCCGAGCAGGTCGCCGGCACGGGAGCCCACTTCGAGCACCGGGACATCGACCCGTTGGCGGAGCTGGTCCGGGTCCATCGTCTCTGTCTCGCCAAAGCTCGCCAGCTCGACCTGGATCCCGATCACCCGCGCCACCTCACCCGCTCGATCATCCTGACGCCGGCGCAGCGCTGACGTGTCGACGCCCGTGGACGTCGTCGCCGCGGTCGACATCGGTGGCACCCGGATCAAGGCCGCCCTCGTCGACCGGGAGTTGACCGCGCTCATCCACACCACCGAGCCCACGCCGCGCGACATCAGCCAGGACATTGCCGGTGCGGTGAGCGCCTCGATCGACCGGCTCGTCGCCCACGTCGAGGGCGACGGCGGCCAGGTCAGGCTCGTCGCGTGCGGTGTCGTCGTCCCCGGGCTCGTCGACGAGTCGACCGGCACCGGCCGGCTGTCGGTCAATCTCGGGTGGAGGGACCTCCCGATCCGCGACGCGGTCGAGTCCGTGACCCGCCTTCCGACCGAGGTCGGACACGATGTCCGCGCCGGCCTCGTCGCGGAGGCCAGGATCGGCGGCGCCCGCGGAGCGAGGAACGTCCTCTTCATCCCCGTGGGCACCGGCATCGCCGGCGCCCTGATGCTCGATGGCCGGGTGGTCCGTGCCGACGGATGGGCCGGCGAGCTCGGCCACCTCGTCGTCGACGCCGCCGGGCCGCCGTGCCCCTGCGGCGGCAACGGCTGCCTCGAGGGCATCTCCTCGGCCGCTGCCGTGGAGCGCGAGTATGCCGCCTTGTCCGGCCGGTTCGTCGACGCCGAGACGGTGGCCCGTCTGGCGGGCGCCGGGGAGCCCGCCGCCGTGGCTGTCTGGAGCCGAGCCGTGGGGGCGCTGGCGCAGGCCATCGTCGCGACCGTCACCATCACGGGCGTGGAGCTCGTCCTCGTGGGCGGTGGACTGGCGCAGAGCGGAGAGACGCTGCTCGGGCCGTTGCGCAGCGAGATCTCCGAGCGACTGACCCTCCAACGTCCCCCCGACGTCGCCCGGGCGGCCCTGGGTGACCGCGCGGGCTGCCTCGGTGCTGCCTGTCTGGCCTGGGACGCCCAGTGATCCTCACCGTCACGCTCAACGCCGCACTCGATGTCACCTACGAGATCGACGCGCTCGTGCCGCACTGCAGCCACCGGGTGCGGACCGTGCGTGAGCGAGCAGGCGGCAAGGGCGTCAACGTGGCCTCGGTCCTCGGCTGCCTGGGTGTCCCGGCGATGGCGACGGGCCTGCTCGGTGGGCGGACGGGCGCCCAGATCACCGGCGACCTCGACGCCCGGGGCCTGGCCCACGCATTCTCCACCTGCGCCGGAGCGTCGAGGCGGACCGTCACCGTCGTCTCGATCGCCGACGGTGACGCGACGATCTTCAACGAACCCGGGCCACCCGTCACGCCGGGTGAGTGGTCGGCCTTCGTCGAGGATCTCGCCGGACTCATACTCCGGGTGAGTGCCACGGTCGTCGTCCTGTCCGGCAGCCTCCCCCGGGGGGTCCCCGACGACGCGTACGCCCAGCTCATCGTCGTCGCGCAGGCGGCCGGGGCGCGGACCATCGTCGATGCCGAGGGCATCCCGCTCCGGTGCGCCGCGGCGGCCCACCCCGATGTCGTCAAGCCCAATCTCGCCGAGCTGACGGCCGCCACCGGCGAGACCGACCCGGTCGCCGGCGCCGCGGCCCTGCGAGGTCTCGGGGCCCTCGATGTCGTGGTCTCGCTCGGAGGTGGCGGCGTCCTGGCGCTGCCCCGGGACTGCCGCCCGCTCAGTGCCCGCTTGCGGGCGAGGCTGTCGGGCAACCCCACGGGCGCAGGTGACGCCATGGTGGCCGCCCTGGCTGCCGGCCTGGCCACCGGGCACGACTGGCCGACCATGCTCGCCGACGCGGTGGCCTGGTCTGCGGCTGCCGTGCTCCAACCCCTCGCCGGTGCGGTTGACCCCGCGGATGTGGCCCGCCTGGCGCCCGATGTCGAGATGGAGGAACGAGATGACGCTGGCCAGGCTCGATGAGGTGCTCGCCGACGCCGTCAGCGAAGGCCGCGGGGTCGGGGCGTTCAACGTCATCCAGCTCGAGCACGCCGAGGCGCTCGTCGCCGCGGCGGAGCGCACCGGCCTGCCCGTGGTGCTCCAGATCAGCGAGAACGCGGTGCGCTACCACGGCAGTCTGGCACCGATCGCGTTGGCCACCAAGGCAGTTGCTGCCTCAGTGTCTGTCCCGTGTGTCCTTCACCTCGACCACGCACAGAGCGAGGCTCTCGTCGAGGAGGCCATCGGGCTGGGCTTCACGTCGGTGATGTTCGACGCCTCCAGGCTCGACGACGACACGAACCGCCGGACGACACGTCGGGTCGTCGACCACTGCCACGGGTCAGGGGTGAGCGTCGAGGCGGAGCTCGGCGAGATCGGCGGCAAGGACGGCGTCCACGCTCCGGGCGTGCGCACCGACCCGGCCGACGCCGCGCGGTTCGTGACGGACACCGGAGTCGATGCCCTGGCGGTGGCGGTGGGGTCATCGCACGCCATGTCGAGCCGGACTGCCCGACTCGACCTCGCCCTCATCGCCGCGATCCACGAGCGGGTGCCCGTGCCCCTCGTTCTCCACGGGTCCTCGGGGGTGGCGGACGCCGACCTCGTCGCAGCCGTCCGCGCCGGCATGACGAAGGTCAACATCGCCACCCACCTCAACGCCGTCTTCACTGCTGCCCTCCGGGAGTTCCTCGACGCGCACCCGACGGTCGTCGACACACGGACCTACCTCGGCGCGAGCCGGACCGCCGTGGCCGACGAGGCGGCCCGGCTGCTCGAGCTGCTCGCGGGGCGGTGATCGGGGCGGCTTCGGGTGGTGGTCGGGGCGGGGCTCGGGTGGTGATCGGGGCGAGCCGGGGAACTACCACGTCTGCGTGATCTTGCGCAGCCCTCGTGGCGCGTCGGGATCGTGGTGGCGGGCAAGAGCCATGGTCAGGGCCAGCCGCTGCAGGGGGATGATCTGCAGGATGGGCGACAGCTGCTCCGGCAACCCTCCGGGCAACGCGACCAACGTCTCGTCACCGCACGCGAACCGGGCGTCGCCGACGATGCACAGGTCGGCGTGTCGTTCCCGGAGCCGCTCCAGAACGGGCTGCATCGCCTGCCCGCCGACGCCTTCGGGCACGATGCAGATCACGGGACGGTCCTGGTCGATCATGGCCAGCGGGCCGTGCAGCAGGTCGGCACCGGAGAACGCGTGAGCCGAAAGATACGACGTCTCCATCAGCTTCAGGGACGCCTCGCGTGCGGTCGGGTAGGCGTAACCGCGAGCAGTGGTCACGATCTTCTCCACGAAGCGGTATCGGTCGGCCACGACGAGGTCGTCCCGGCGCTGCAGCACCGTCGACGCCAGCTGCGGCAGCACCTCGGCCGCGTGTCCGTCGCCTCCACGCCAGGCGTCGACGAGCAGCCAGAGCATCAGCAGCTCGGCGGTGTAGCTCTTGGTCGCCGCGACCGACCGCTCCGCACCGGCCCTCACGTCCAGGTGCAGCTGGGCTGCGGCGGCGAGCGGTGACTCGGGGGCGTTGGTCACGGCGAGGGTCAGGGCGCCGGCGCGTCGCGCGGCCGCGGTGGACTCCACCAGGTCCGGCGAGCCACCCGACTGGCTGATCGCGACCCAGAGCACGTCGGTGAAGTTCGGCTTGGCACCGTAGGCCGTGAGTGAGGACGGCGATGCCAGACCTGCTGGCAGCCCCAGCTCGATCTCGACGAGGTACTTGCCGTAGAGGGCGGCGTGGTCGCTCGTGCCTCTGGCGGCCAGCACGACGAAACGGGGGTCCGCCGCACGTATCTGGTTCGCGATCGCGCGCACCTCGGGTGCACCGGGGCGAAGGAGCCGGGCGAACATCTCCGGCTGCTCGGCGATCTCGGCGGCCATCAGCGAGCCGGGCGAGGTCGATGCTGATGGAGGAGGTGGAGCGGGCATGAGAGCTTCTCTCAGTGGAGGGGGGAGGGCGCGTGGGCCAGCTCGTCAGCCAGCCGGACGGCGCCCAGGACCGGGTCGCTCTGGAGGACCCGGACCTGGTGCTGGCCTGCCTGCGCCAGCAGGGCGCTGACGCGGCCCGCGTAGTCCGGCACGTGACGCATGAGCCCTCCGGCGAGGACGATGGGCCCGGCGGTGCCCAGCCGGCTGGTCACCGTGAGCGCCAGGTCGGCGAGGACACGGGCGCCCCCGGCAACGATGTCCAGGCTCACGGGGTCGTCCTGGCCCGCCAGGTCGAGCACGGCTGCGGACAAGCCGGCCCAGTAGTGACGTTCGGGCTGGGCATAGAACAGGTCGAGCAGCTCCCAGGGGTGTTTCCGGGCGCACGCCTCCATCAGGGCCACGGTGAGCCGACCCGGATCCCGGCCCGTGTCGACCTCCCGCAGTGCGTGCCTCACCGCGGCGCGGACGATGCCGTACCCGCTGCCCTCGTCGCCCAGGAGGTAGCCCCAGCCGCCGGCGCGGGCCTCGTGGCCGTCCGGTCGCCGACCCCACGCCACTGCGCCGGTTCCGGAGATGACGACGGTCCCTGCGTCCAGGCCACACGCAGCCAGAATGAGTCGGCTGTCGTGGACGACGTGGATCCTGGCCCTGGGAAACCGTTGGGACAGGTGGCTCCTCAGCCGGAGCATGGTCTCGGGCGAGTCGACGCCGGCCGCCCCGGCGCAGACCACCGTGGCGTCCTCGGCGGTTGTCCGGCCGTAATGTCCGAGCCAGGCCACGACCTCGTCGAGGGCCGCTGCGACCTCCGCTGGGCCGACCGAGGCCACGTTGGCGCTACCAACCGTGCAGGTCGACAGCCTCCCGGCGACCGAGAGCGCCACCCGGGTCTTCGACCCCCCGACGTCCAGGCCGACGATCGTGGGTCCCTGGGTGCCAGCCCCCGGCATACCCGGTGGGAGGGGGAGGTCGATCACTTGATGGACCCGGCGGTGAGACCACCGACCAGGTGCTTCTCGATGAACGCGAACAGGATCACCACCGGGATGATCGCGATGACCGAGGCGCCGAAGAGCTGGTCCCAGTGTTGCTCGTATCCGGTGACATACGAGGTGATCCCGACCGTCAGCGGTTTCTTGTCCTCGTCGAGCATGAGGGTCAGCGCGACGACGTACTCGTTCCACGCGGCGATGAAGGTGAAGACGATCGCCGTCACGATCCCGGGCAGGGTCAGAGGCAGCATGATCCTGAGCAGGGTGGCGAGCCGGCCACAGCCGTCGAGGTGCGCGGCCTCCTCGACCTCCGTGGGGATGGAGGAGAAGAAGCCGTGCAGGATCCACACCGCGAAGGCGAGGTTGAACGCGGCGTTGGTCAGAATGATCGCCCCGTAGGTGTTGACCAGGTTGAGGTTGAAGAACTCGCGGTAGAGGCCCACGACCAGCGACGTCGGGGAGAACATCTGGGTGATGAGCACCAGCAGCAGGAACGCCGTGCGTCCGGGGAAGCGAAACCGCGCCGTGAAGTATGCCGCGGGAATCGCCACGAGGATCACGATGAGCGTCGAGGAGACGGCGACGATCATCGAGGTCTTGAGGTAGTTGAGGAAGCGCTCGTCCCCCAGCACCTGGGCGTAGGTCGAGAGCTGCCACGTGCGAGGAAGAAGAGTCGGCGGTGTCTGGACCACGTCGCTGCTGGGACGCAGCGAGTTCAGGAGCATCACGATGTAGGGCGCGAGGAAGGCCAGCGCCACCGCGAACCCCACGACCGGCAGGACGAAGCGACGGCTGCGCTGCCAGCTGGACGCACCGCCCGGGACCACGGTGGGGGACGTCGGCGCGAGGATGGCCATCAGCGCTCCTCCTCCTGCCACTTGACGGTGCGCAGGTAGACCAGCACGACAAGGAGGATGAGGACCACGTTGAAGACTCCCGCGGCGGCCGACATGCCCACGTCCTTCTCGGCACTCTTGAAGGCCAGCTTGTACATGAACGTGATCGTCGTGTCGTGCCCGAAGCCGGGGTTGCGGTCGTTGAGGGTGTAGATGATCGGGAACGAGTTGAACACGTAGATGATGTTGAGGACGCTGGCCACCAGCAGGGCAGGACGCAGCAACGGTAACGTGATCCGCCAGTAGACCTGCCACGGTTTGGCTCCGTCGACCCTGGCCGCCTCGTAGACGTCCTGGGGGATGGCATTGAGGCCGGCCACGAACACATAGGCGGTGAAGGGGACCGAGACGAACACGCCGACGAGCATCATCGACGGCATGACCCAGGAGTCGTTGCCGAGGAAGTCGATGGGTTGGCTGGTGAGGTGGAGGGTCGTCAGGACCAGGTTCAACGTGCCGTAGTAGTAGTCATAGATCATCGTGAACGTCTTCGCGGTGATGACCAGGGAGGCCGCCCACGGCACGATGATCGCCCAGCGCACCACCTTGCGGCCGAAGAAGTCCTTGGCCAGCAGCTGCGCCACCGCGAGGCTGACGAGGATGGTCAGCGCGACGACGACGACGACCCAGAGCACCGTGTTCACCAGCACGGTCGCGAGGTCCGGGTGGCTCAGCACCCGCGTGAAGTTCCTCAGACCCGCGTCACCGAGTCGGAGGCCGGTGATGGAGTAGGTGCTGAGCGCGGCCTTGACGAGCTCGACCGCAGGGTAGATGACGACGCCGGCGATCAGCAGCAGTGCCGGACCGAGCCAGAGCAGGGCGGCCCCGAGGTTGCGGCCACCTCGGCGGCGTCCCGCCCGGCGACGGGGCGGCGCCTCGGGCCGCTCCGTCGCCGTGAGGGTCCCGGCCACGATCAGCCGCCGTTCTCGGCGGTCTTCTGCAGTGCGTCAAGGACGGTCTTGGGGTCACCTGCGTCGCCGACGGCCGCGCCGAGATTCTGTTGGACGGCCAGCTTGACCTTGTCCCAGGTGGGATCGTCGGTGGGGGTGAGGTGCACGTTGGGCAGGGTGTCGAGGTAGACCTTGAGCTTGTCGTCGGCCTTGAACGCCTCGATGCCGCTCTTGGTGACGGGCAGGAAGCCCTCGGCCTTGATGAACTCGTTGACCTGGTCCTTCTGGTAGTAGAGCTCATAGAACGCCTTGATCGCGTCCTGGTTGCCGGGCTTCTTGAAGGCCATCAGATAGTCGGTCACGCCGAAGGTCTGCGGGGTGCCACCGGCCTCTTTGGTCGGCATCGGCGCGACGGCGTAGTTGACCTTCTTGTCCTCATCGAGCGCACCAGCAAGCGGCGAGAATCCAACCACCATGCCGGCCTTCCCGGACTTGAACAGGTCGAAGGCCTGCGCGCGGTTGGTCTTGCCCGGGTTGTTCTGAGTGACCTTGTCGGTGACCGCCAGCTTCTTCAGGAAGGTCAGCGTCTCCACGTTCTTGGCGGAGTTGATGGCCCACTTGCCGTCGGCCTTCCAGTCGCCACCGTTGTTGAACGTCCAGATGGAGAACTCGCCCTGGGACTCCTCCGGGCCGAGCGGCATCGCGTATCCGATGTTGCCGTCGCCCAGAGCCTGGACCTTCTTGGCCGCGTCCTCGAACTCGGCCCAGGTCTTCGGCGGTCCAGCGATGCCGGCCTTGGTGAAGAGGTCCTTGTTGTAGAAGAGCGCACGGGCCGACGAGAGGTCCGGCATGCCGTACATCTTGCCCTTGTAGGTCCCGCTCTTGACGAAGGCGTCGAGCACGTCCGACTTCACCTCCGCCGAAAGCACCTCATCGGCGGAGTACAGAAGGTTGTCCTTCGCGTAGCTCGCGTAGACGTTCAGGTTCAACAGGTCCGGGGCGTTGTTGTTCTGGATCATCGTCGAGCTCTGCTGGTCGATGCTGTCCCAGCTGACCACCTGCACGTCGAGGGCGATGCCGGTCTTGGCCTTGTACTTCTCCGCGAACTGCTTCCAGAAGGCCGCCGTGTTGTCCTTGGAGTACTCCGCGGCCACCAGCTTGATCGAGGTGACCTTCTTCGCGGTGTCGCCGCCCGACCCACCGGCCGTGCCGCTGCCACTGCCGCCGCCGCACGCGGACAGCGCCAACGCCGTCACGGCGAGCCCGGCGATGAGTCCGGTCATTTTTCGAGCCATCATTTCCTCCAAGAGCAGTTGCAGTTGACGCATTAATAAAGAACGCTACTTTTATATAGGACACACCGGCCAGGACGCAAGGACTCAGATGACACGCATCAGTAACGGCTCACCGGCTGGCACTCCGGTGCTTCGCCGTCTCAACACAGCCGTGGTGCTCGACGCCGTCCGTCAGGTGTCGCCCACGCCAGTTCGTATTGCGGAGCTTGGCGCATTGACCTCCTTGACACGACCGACGGTAGCTCAGGCGGTGGAAGATCTGTTGGAGACCGGCTGGCTGACCCAGCACGCGCCGCAGGAGGATCGGCCGCGGGGTCGACCGGCAACCCGTTACAGCATCAACGGTCTGGCGGCTCCAGTGATGGGGATCGACGTCGGTGCCCACTCCGTCACCGTGGCCGTCGCCGACCTGACCGGACATCGACTCGGTCTGGTGCGGCATACCGGAAAGGCTGAGGGCACAGGGAAGGCAACCGACGCCGCGCAGCTGCTCGTCTCGATCGATGCCGCCGTCGCTGAGGCACTTGCCTCCACCGGCTTGTCCGCCGACCGGATCGCAGCCGTGGCCGTCGGCAGCCCCGGGCTCATCGACGCAGAGCGGGGTTCCGCACGGATCGCGCCCAGCCTGCCCGGCTGGCCGGAGATCAGGATCGTCGAGCACCTGGCCCAGACGTTCGACTGCCCGGTCCTGCTCGAGAACGACGCCAACCTCGCGGCCCTCGCCATCTCGCAGGCGATGGAGACGGCAGCCCCGACGCTCTTGGCAGTCCAGTGGGGCGAGCGCCTGGGATCAGGCATTGTCCTGGCTGGTCGCCTGCACCGTGGCGCGCTGGCCGCCGCCGGAGAGATTGGGTTCATCACGCCGGGTGGAGGGCGTGAACCACTCGCGGCTGACCAGCGCGGTCCGCTCGAGCAGAGGATCGGCGCCGAGGCGATCGCCGCGCGTGCGCGCGAAGCGGC